>JAIPJP010000008.1 GCA_021734105.1 Candidatus Woesearchaeota archaeon | reverse complement strand
AGTTTGCGAAGCAAACTACACTACATGAAAAAAAGAGAATTCGCATGGCAAATCATCACCTACAATCTTGAGAAGCTAAGTCAAAGCAGTAAATCTTTGCTTTACTGGCTCTGGAGAGCAATCACTTTGAACAAGCCCTATTCTATTAATTTTATATAATTTTTTTTAATATCAGTTAATATATACAATCATTTTTTTAATATTTATATTTTCCATAAGAAATTAAGGTGTGACACTTCTTAACAGAAATATATTAATTTAATGAGTATAAATCTTCTTATTTGATAATTATTTTATTAATAGGTTTATTTTAGTCATTGAATATATATTTTACAATACACCATTTTCCATACGCAATAGATATATAAACCCCTTGCTTCTTGTGGAAAACCATGGCAAAAGAAGGATTATCTTCATATTTTAAGAATTTTTTAAAGCAAGATTCATTATTTGCTGATAAAAAGTCAATGCAAGCATCTTATGTTCCTGAAGATATAGCTCATCGCGATGAACAAATAGAACAGATTGCTGAAATTTTAGCACCTGCATTAAAACTTGAAAAACCATCTAATCTGTTTATTTATGGAAAAACAGGTACAGGTAAAACACTTTCAGTAAAATATACTGTTGATAATATTACTAATGTTGCAAAAGAAAATAATGTAGCTGTAAAAATTATATATATTAATTGTAAATTAAAACGTGTTGCAGATACAGAATATCGTCTTATTGCAGAAATTGCTCGAGAATTTGGAAAACACATTCCAGCAACGGGCTTACCCACAGATGAAGTATATAAATCCTTTTATGCAGCTTTAAATGAAGAAGACCAAATTCTTATTTTAATTCTTGATGAAATTGATCAGCTTGTAAAAAAAACAGGAGATGAAGTTATTTATAATTTAACAAGAATTAATTCTGAACTTAAACAATCACAAGTTGCAATAATTGGTATTAGTAATGATTTAATGTTTGCTAATCATATTGATCCTCGAGTAAAAAGTTCATTATCTGAAGAAGAATTAATTTTTCCACCCTATAATGCACTACAAATTCAAGATATTTTAAGGAATCGATCTAATGTTGCTTTTAAAAAAAGTGTTCTTGATGAAGGGGTTATTCCTAAATGTGCAGCATATGCTGCAAGAGAACATGGTGATGCGCGTCGCGCGATCGATTTACTTCGTGTTGCAGGAGAACTTGCTGAGCGGGGAAAATCAAATCGTATAGAAATTAAACATATTGATATGGCTGAAGAAAAAATCGAGCGAGATAGAATTATTGATGTAGTTGAAACACAACCAAAACAATTTCAAGCAACGATGCTTTCCATTTTTCTTTTACTTCGTACATCTAAAAATAAAGGGGTATTTACAGGTGATGTCTATGACGTGTATAAAGATCTTTGTCCTCGATTTGGTTTAAAGCCAATTACACAACGCAGAATTTCAGATATTGTTGCAGAACTTGATATGCTTGGTTTAATTAATGCTAAAGTTATTTCTAAAGGTCGTCATGGTAGAACACGAGAAATTCACGTGGGTGTACCTTCACAATTAGCTGATAAAGTGCAATTATTGCTTGCAAAAGAGTTAGGTGTTGAACTTAAGGATTTATTATAAAATGGATGTAAAAACAGTTACAAATTATCTTATTGATCAAGGAGAATTAATAGATGAAGATATATCTTATAAACTTGAAAAATTATTTAGTATATCTGAAAAAGAAGAACGAAATAATCAATTATTATTTTTTTTTAAAAAATATTTTCCCGAGATTGATATTTCTGCATTAGGTATTATTTCTCAAAAAGAATTTAAAAACTCAAATAATAGTAGAATTTCCATAATTAAATCCCACGAGAAAACACCAGGTAAACACCAAGTTAAAGATTTTGTAAAATATTTTACCATTCGTTTTAAATCTTTAGAGAGAATGCTTAAATCTCGTCCAGAATTAGTTGGTCTAACATCTATTAATAGATTAAGAGGAAGATCAGAAAAAGAAAAAACATCTATTATTGGTATGGTATTAGAAAAAGATGTAACAAAAAATGGTCATGTTATTTTAGAATTAGAAGATTTAACTGGAACAACCAAAGTATTAATTCATAAAGATAATATTGAACTTCTTTCCTTAGCAAAAGATTTAACGCTTGATGAAGTAATTGGGGTAATGGGATCTTCTGGTAAAGATATTGTTTTTGCTAATACTATAGTGCAGCCCGACGTTCCTCTAAGTAAAGAATTAAAAAAATCTCCTCTTGATAATTATGCGATTTTTTTTGGTGATTTTCATATGGGTTCAAAAGAATTTTTACGAAAAGAATTTCATAGGGTTTTGCTTTGGCTTAATGGAAAATTAGGTACGCTTGAGCAGCGAGAAATTGCAAAAAAAGTAAAATATGTTTTTATTGTTGGTGATGTTATTGAGGGCGTTGGAATTTATCCCAGTCAAGAAGAAGATTTAGAAATTGATAATTGTAAAGGACAATATGATGTTGCGGCCGAATACCTTAAAAAAATTCCTTCTCACATAAAAATAATTATTTGTCCAGGAAATCACGATGTGGGGCGAATTGCCGAACCCCAACTTCCTATTGATAAAGAATATGGTAAAGCATTATGGGATATGGAGAATGTCATTTTGGTTTCTAATCCTGCTTATGTGGCTGTTGATGTAACTAAAGAATTTTCCGGTATTGATGTGTTAATGTATCATGGTTATTCATTAATTTATTATTCAGACGCAATTCCATCACTTCGTGCCGCAGGCGGTCAAAAAGTTGCGGATGATATTATGATTTATTTACTTAAACGTCGACATCTTGCGCCATCACATGGTTCAACATTATATATTCCTGACACCCAAGAAGATCCTCTTGTTATAGACCCCATTCCAGATATTTTTGTAACAGGTCATATTCACAGGGCGCAAGTAAAAAACTATCGTAATGTGACTTGTATTAACAGTTCAGGATGGACTGAAATCACAGAAGATCAAGAAAAGCGAGGTCTTGAACCCCAGCCAGCCAGAATTTTGGCGCTTTCATTAAAATCAAGAGAAATCAAGGTGATGAATTTTAGTACTCGTGCGGACGCGACGTCTGTTGCTGAATTAAAATCCTTAAAAGAAAAAGAAGTTAAAGAAAAAGCTGCAAAGGCTGCTGCAAATTAAGCCTCAAATAAGATGTTTGTTCGAGCAAAAAAGGTAAAAGAAAAACAATATGCTTACTTGGTTGAAAATGATTGGGTGAAAGGGAAGGTTAAGCAAAAAGTAAAAAATTATTTGGGTCGTATAATTCAAGTTCCCCCAATTAATGAATTAGTTATTGTTTCTCCGATTGATTTTTCTCTTTCAAAAAAAGATTGTATTCGACAGCTTATCACAGCAGAATTTTTAAAGAGGGGGTTTTCTCTTAAGGGCAATTTTTTAATTAATGAGGATATTAAAATTTCTTTAAATACGGGCAAGATTACTGCAGATAAAAAGAACGTGGTGTTATTAATTAACGAGAGATATTTATATTATCAATTGCTTGACAATTTGCTTGATTTTTTTGCTCCTGAATCAGAAGAAGATACTAAAGGGGAAAAACTCGCAACAGCATTTAGTGATGCTGGAATTGCTATTGCGTCCGAACATTTTATCGCACTGTATAAAAAGATTTATTTGGAATAATTAATTACCCATTTTTATAGGATTGATGTATGTCTAAACAACAATTATCATTTTAAAGCAATTTAAGAATAATTTTTTTGTTTAATTTTTTAGGCAGAGTAAGATTAAATCTTCATAACACAAGATGTTTCTTTATTAGAGCTTTTTTTCTAGAAATAATTATATATGGTGGCTAATTTTGTTTTTTTATGTTTTTATTCAAATTTTTTGGGGTGTTAGATATGTTTGTTGCTGTTATGCTTTTTTTAGCGCCAGCCCACCTAGCTCCTCTTCGCTTACTTCTTGGTAGTGGGCTTTATTTAATTGCAAAAGGGGTTGCATTTAAAGGAGACATAATGAGTATGATTGATATTGGTATTGGAGTATTAGCAATATTTACTGTGTTATTTCCTATAAAATTTCTTTGTATTATTGCAGGGATTTATTTATTTTTAAAAGGATTTTATTCTGTAGTTGCTTAGAATAAAATACGTGCGCTTTTTTTGTTTATTTTTTTTACTTCTTTTTGTTTTTTATTCCAATAATAATCCAATAAGCAATTGCTCCAATGATGAGGATAATAAGAGGCAAAACTGATGATGAGATAATAACTAGAAAATAGATTGCTGTTAGTCCTAGGAGTCCGAAATAATTGTTTTTTCGAGCGAAAAATAATGTTGCTCCAATGTTTTGAGTAAAGGGAAGTAAAGACATAAAAGCAATAATTGCATTAAATATTACTCCATAATAAAATAATTGTATTTTAGTGAAAAGAAAGATATAAAAGAAGATAAACGATGTAAATAACGAGGCGAGTACTGCAGACCCCAACACGAAAAAGATATCTTTTTTGTTTTCTCCAAAATAAACTTTGCCATGTCTGAGCCTATCAATTGTTTTAATTTCAATATTACCTGGGAGGACTATGGGAATGAGTCCGTAGCTGATAAACGAGACAACAAATCCAGTGAGCAGGCCGTTTGTCCAATGAGCGTATTGCGCTTCATAGCCTCTGATGTTGGCAACAATTTTTGCTCCTGCAACAAACATATACATACTCACAAGACCCAGAATTACTATCGCAAGAAATGAGAGAATGCCTGTTCTAAGAGTATAATTAGTTACTCGCCAAGCAAACATAAAAATGACTAGAGCACCCACAAAGGCAGTAATAAACATGCCTTTCTTCTCTTTAAGACTAATATGAAATTCTCTTTTTATTCGTTTTCCTAGAGCCATTTGTTTATGTTCTGAGACTTTTGCTATTTAAAAGTTGGTGTTTGTGACTTTTTAAGTTTCATAAAAATATTTTTATTTATGATATATTAAATTACTTTTGTCATTAATTGGTTGTTTTTATATTATCCTGTTAAAATCTATTCAGGCAAATTAGCGTGCTAAAGAGTATTATAATTTAGAATTAATAGAATATTTAGCACCACAAGCGCTACATCGAACAAAGAATATTCCTGAATCTTTGGATAGTTTTGTATCTGGTTTACCACATTCTTTACAAATAACAAATTGATCGACAAATTGTTGTACTCGTTCATTAATTTTTGAAGCGGAGAGTTTTGTGTTAAAAATAACAAAATTGTCTTTTATAACTGCTTTTGTTGCGAGTTGTTTTTCAATATATTTAACGAGAAGTTCTACTTTTCTACCTGTTGTTGTTGCTATTTGTCCAAAATTACTTATTATGGTTTTATTTCCTTGCAAATGACCCTTTATTTTAGGTATTTCGAATCGTTCTCCCGAATTTATGTTTTCAGGGAGTGCTTCGCGTGCTTTTGCAAGAAGTGCTTCATAATCCATAGATGAGAAGAAAGAGTGGCTTCTTTTTAAAGCTTTACATATAATGGCTTTGTTTAAAATGAACCTTTTTATTGTTCATTATGTAGACCTGTTTATTCAGGTTACTTGAATCACAGCGTCTACTTTTATTAGATAGATTACACCATAATTTTTTGCTTGTTGTTGATTGGTTCGGACTCTATATGGTTGCGGTAGTTATTATCAACGAGTCGAAGGCTCGTTATTGCGAGGTTTTACATAAAGGTTCCCAGTCCTGTTTGTTTTTCTTTTTCCTTTCCAAACACATCAAGTGTTCGTTTTTTAGTAAGATACAATGATTCTTTAAGATATGGCGAAACGTTAAATTCTTCAGCAAGTTCTATGCTCATTTCAAGATATTTCATGATGCTTCCTTCTGATATGGTAAAAATAATTTTTCCTCCACAGCTTGTGCATTTGCCGATAAGTGGTGGTCGTCGAAATTTTTCATTACATCCAACGCATCGAAATTGTTGTAAAGAATATTTTCTCAGATTACCCTTTGTATCCCTGATAAAATGTTTTTCGATGACGAGCCGAGCAACATCTGTTTCGTTCACCGCACGTATTTTTTTAGCAAGATCCATTTGACTTTCTATTTTTTCTTTCATGGATGGAAGAAGTTTATAAGCTGAGCAAAGCACACCTGCATTAATATCTGTTGTGTCATGCGTAAATAATTGTCCTTCAAATTGTTTTTCAGTAAATAGATTATGTTCTATAAGTTCAATTTTGACATCCCACGGATTTTTGTATGCCTCGCACGCTTCATAAAATTCAAGTGGATAACTTCCCGCGATATCCATATGAAAGGCCATATCGTCAACTTCTGCAGGATTAAGAATGGTTGTGAGTACGATTGGCGCATCCATTGTTCCTCCTCTGCTTGTGGGTAAATAATGTTGTGAAAAATTAAGAAATGCATCCAACAATAAAAAAACACAGCTTTCATCACCATCGCAGTCTCGTCGCATAGCGGCATGATAAAGTGGGTGGGCAAGTAATCCTTGTGTTTTACTAAATCCTATGATGCGACCAACCATGCCTGCTGAAGTGTGTGGTGCTAGACCCACAATAAGATGTCCGACAAGATCAATCGGATTATTTGCTTTAAAAAATGCTTGTTGTCCATACATTGTTTTAAGTTCATCATCAATGAATTTTGCGGTGTTTAAAAGCACTATATCCGATCCATCATCAGGCGAGCTTTTACTTGCTGGAAGCACAACGTCTTGAGCAAGAAGTTCAAGAATTTGATTTTCGTTAGCAAGTTCTTTGTTATAAATATCTTTTTCGTATCCGAGCTTTTTGAGTTGTTCAACACTAGTTCCTATTTCTTTTGGTTTAAAATGGGTGAGGGTGAGTTCACTTGCATCGTATCGAATAGTACCGTCTTTGTTTACGTGCACGTTGTGTTTTGCTCGCAGTATTCCTTTGAGTAAATGTTCTGGTGTGTGTGTTCTTCCTATGGTTCCTCGTACACCTTTAATTAGATCAGGATAGATGCGCGTATTCATTTTTTTTAAGCAATAGTCAAATATGCTTTTAATTGGAACGCTCCATTCTTTATAATCAATAAAATCTCCTTCTTCTTTTGTTGCTGTTTCTATGTCGACGTCTTCCTTTGTTTTTCTATTAATTTTTCGTCGTTTTGTTGGTGTTTCGCACATTTCACAAATAGATAGTGGTGTTTTATTTTTGCAATGTGAACAAAAGTAAATGGGAAACGTGCTTGTTACTTTGCCCGCACTAAGTGCCGACTGAAAGCTTCGTAGGCGACCTCCATCATCACCAACCGGAAATAAACAATGCGGTGAGCCCGTCATTTTTCTCATTTTTGCTTTTTCCGGTCGTCCCATTCGTGCGCCAATAAAAACACCGGATTTATCTTTAACAGTATAAGGTGCAAGATGTGTGATGAGTTCAAGCGTTGTTTTAGTTGTATGTTCTTCTTCATCAATAAGTTCTAAAACATCTTTTGCATCGAGTTGACTGCGAATATTAAGGGTTGTACTTAGCGCATTAGCTGCATCCGAAATTATGCTCACGCGTTCTTCAACAACATCGTGTGGCACACCTAAGAGTTCAAGTGCCCGTTTACCTTCTAAGAATTCTTGTTTAAGTGGCAAGATTATTTTTGGTGTTTCAAGCAAATATTGTGCGTGACCAAGCCACCCAACAAAATCTTTGAGTTGTTGTCGAGTAATTTCTCTATAGAAGAATGTATGTGCAGGATGTAATGGCACGTTAAGTTCTTGAGTGATTTTTTTTGCAGCTGCAAACGATATCGGTGTGATGATTGGTTGTGCAAATAATTGTTTAGTAATGTCGTTTGAAAGCCCCAGTATTGTAGCTTGATCAGAAAGCGAATTACTTTGTTTTTCTGCTAATGCTTTCTTAACATGTTCTATCCAATATTCTTCGCAATATCCTGGTGGCAGGAGTGGATGCGCACGGTCTAAAAAATCACCATAGTTAATGAGTACATCCCCCAAATAAATAATTTCTTTTACTTCTTTAGTAATTTTTTTCCCTTCTTCTTCAGTTTTTACAGCAACAACGCTACCGTTATGGAGTTTAACAATAGGACCCATGAGATGATCGCAAGGGGTGAATGCTGCTGCTTTTCCTGGTCGCTCCACTTTAAGTTGTGTTCCTGTTGCAATAAGGTCGTTAAGAACACTCATAGTCGCGGGGTGAATGCTTTGTCCAGAATAACCACTCGCTCTTCCTCGACCATAGCGTAATCGAAAACTACCGCTTTGCATAGGGTGTCCAAGGACTGGTCGTCCTCCAACAATGTCTTTAACAAATGTACCATCTGGTTTTATTTTTGTATCGTCGTTTTCTTCTTTTGTTGTAGTTGTTGAGTTTTTTGCTCGTAGTTCTTTTTGGAGTTTCAAGTATTCAGGCATAAATGCCCAATCATCCATACCCATTTCTTCTCCCCATTTGTCAAGCTGTTTCCATAGCTTCGCAGCTTTTAAAGGAATACAAGATGAGTGAATTAAACAATAGCCGCTCCGCAAAAAATTAGTTTCAACTCTTGGCAAATCTTTAAGCGATGCATTAGAAAGTTCTCGTTTTTCACTAGGATCCCCCGCAATTTCTACAGGTATTCGCTTAAGCAAATATTCTGTTTCTTCTTTGAATGGAAAATATTGCAAATTTGCAACATATTGATGATAATCTTCAAGTTCTGCGTAACATCGTCTGACTTCTTTTTCATCAGGATCGTATTTTGCATAACCCATTTTTTTTCTTACATAATCAGCAATAAGAACGCTTGTTGCAGCAGCGGTACCTCCTGCATTTCTGATTGGGCCCGCGTAATTAATTTTAAAAAATTCTCCTTTTCCATCTCGTCGAGGTTTAATTTCAATAGAAGTAAGTCCTTCAAGCGGACTTGAAACAACTCCCACAGTAACATATGCAAATCCTGTTCGTACGCCAACTTCAATCGCTTCTTTTTTATCTTTAAATTTACAATATTTTTCTTCTGCAATTTCGTGTGCAATTCTAAACGCTACTCGCCAGTCTTGACTGCCATATTTTTTTTCAAGTTCCATGATGCGTTCTACAACACCACTTTCAACAATTTGTGGCGCGACAACAGAAATAATACCTACTACTCGCTCAGCCATATTTTTTGCAAGTTTAATTTCTACATAGTCTTCTGGATCGAAATGTTTCATTCGAGCTTTCTTTGCAACAGCATATGCTAATTGCGTATTATTCTCTAAATAGTCAAAATATTTTTTAATACGAGGGCTAGAAGCAATGTCTGTTTCAACCATAAAAATTCACTTGTTTTGTCGTTGCCGTAAAGAGGCTGGAGTTTAAGAAAAAGAATGGTTTAAAACTATTTAAATCTGTCTAATAAAAAATAAACAGTGTTTTCCACTGGTCATGTACGGCCCGCATATTTAAATACTCAATCTCATTTAAGGAAATTATGCTTCATGGAATAATTCCTCGACCTTATCAATACGCAATTTTTCAGATTGCTAAAGATAATAACACGTTGGTAGTGTTGCCAACAGGTCTTGGGAAAACAGCAATTTCGCTTCTTCTTGCAGCGCAACGTTTAATTAATTTTCCTCATAAGAAATTGGTGTTTCTTGCTCCAACAAAACCGCTCGTTGAACAACAACTTCGTGTATTTCAAGAATCGCTTTTACTTCCAGAAGAAGATTTTGTGTTATTTACAGGAAATGTTTCTCCGCAAAAACGTCAAGAGCAATGGTTGCGTGCAAGAATAGTTTTTTCAACACCCCAAACACTAGAGAATGATTTGCTCAGTGGAAAAATTTCTTTTAGTGATGTATCTTTGTTAATTTTTGATGAAGCGCATCGCGCAATAGGTGATTATGCATACACCTTTCTTGCTGAAAAATATGTTGAACAAGCAACGCATCAGCGTATCATCGCACTTACTGCATCACCTGGTGCTGACGAAGATAAAATAAATGAGGTATGTAAAAATTTATACATCCGAAAAGTTCAATATCGAAAAAGCACCGATGCTGATGTAAAGGGTTTTACTCAAGAAACAACGATTTGTTGGGAAGAAGTCTTACTAACGTCGGAAGTTTTAGCAATTGTGAATTATCTTAAAAGCTGCCATGCAGAAAAACTCGCTCAAGTCGCATCGTACGGTTTACTACCTAAACCCCCATCTTCGTATACAAAAAGCGCACTTTTACTTTTGCAGCGAGATATTCATGTTCGTATTAGTCAAGGAGAAACATCTTTTGAACTTTTGCATGCGATGAGTTTGCTTGCGCAAAGTCTTAAGCTTCAACACGCATTAGAACTTGCAGAGACGCAGTCGCTTCATGCGCTTCATGCTTATTTTCATTCAGTTCTTATTGCTGCACGTCAAGGAAAAACCAAAGCAGTAAAATCTCTAGCAAAAGATCCTCTGTTTCTTGCTGCGTTTGCGAAGACAAGAGATTTGATTGCCGAAGGTAAAGAACATCCGAAGCTAGAACAACTTATACAACAAGTTAATGCGCTAGTTACAAAAAATCCCGCTATAAAAATAATTATTTTTACTCATTTTCGCGATACCGCAATTCGTTTACAAAAAGATATAACGAGTTCAAATGAATTGTTTTTTGGTCAGGCAAAAAAGAATGGCAAAGGTTTAACACAAAAAGAACAAAAAGAGATTCTTCGTCGTTTTAGAAACGGGGAGTTTAATATTCTTATTGCAACAAGTGTTGCTGAAGAAGGTTTAGATATTCCTTCCGTTGATCATGTCTTTTTCTTTGAGCCCCTGCCAAGCGCTATTCGTTCTGTGCAGCGTCGTGGAAGAACGGGTCGTCACACTAAAGGCTTTGTCACTGTTTTTGTTGCAAAGAATACTCGTGATGAAGTAAATCGTTGGGCTGCCTTTCATAAAGAAAAGCGAATGTTTCGCGCGCTTGATAAGGTGAATGGTACAGTTGAAAAATCATTGATTTTTAATAAGCCTATATCGCAAAAAAAATTATCTTCCTTTGCTTCAGAAGAAAATATAAAACTTTTTGCTGATTTTAGAGAAAAAGGTTCGCCAGTGCTCAAAGCCTTGCTTGCGCAAGAGGTCAATTTAGAGCTTAAACAATTACAAGTGGGTGACTTTGTACTTTCTAAAGATGTTTGTGTCGAGTATAAACAAATGGATGATTTTTTAACATCTATTATTGATGGGCGATTATTATCTCAGCTTCGTTCACTCGCACAATATGAAAAACCTCTTTTAATTTTAGAAGGAATTGATAATTTTTCCTCACTTCGAAAAGTTGAACAAGCAGCGGTTCTTGGTATGTATGCAACTATTGTGACATCTTATAAAATTCCTTTGCTTCGAACGTTTTCTCCGATAGAAACAGCCAAACTTCTTCTTGCTATTGCTCGTCGAGAACAAGAAGAAAATAAAGGTTCGTTTACGTTTCATTCTGCAAAACCATTTGATAAACAGACATTACAAGAATATGTTGTCAGTAGTTTTCCGCAAATTGGCGGGGCGCTTGCAAAAGCATTGCTTGAAAAATTTGATTCGATTTATGCACTCATTAATGCATCTAAAGAAGAGCTTTTAGAGGTGCCTCTTATTGGAAAGAAAAAAGCCGATGAATTATATGGTCTTTTTAGCCAATCGTATAAAGCCGCTAAACAAGAATATACTGATGCTTAAAAACAGGATTTGTGTAGGAAACGTTTGTTTTTTTGCTAAAATCAAAAATCATTTTGTTTTTATTGTTCTATAAGGTTGCATCGTTGTATTTTTACTTGAAATTTTCAGAACAGAAACATTTTTATTTATGGTCTTACTTATACTATTCAAAATGTTTATTGCAACTTCTCTATCTCACTACAAGCATCTTAAGGTTCGCCAGCACATCGTTGCTCATGCAGAGAATAAAGAAGTGAGTGTGATGTATGGTTTAGCAAAATTTGGTAAGCGTCCTGATGTCTTAACATACGAAAATGATGTTTTTGAGCTTGCTAAAAAGAAAGCAACGTCTTTTCATTGTTCTGAAGAGTTATGGGAGAATCCCTTAGCGATCGCAACAGGCGCCTCGCGAAAAGATTTAGATGCGCTTCGCATAGGTTGGGATTTAATTTTAGATATTGATTGTCCTGATTGGAGGTTATCTAAACTCACATCTCATTTATTTGTGAAAGCTCTGCAAGATCATGGTATCACTGCAGCAACAGTAAAATTTTCTGGCAATAAAGGATTTCATATTGCTGTTCCTTTTGAATCATTTCCTTCACAAATTCCTTTTGAAGGACAAATGTGTTTGACAAAAGATTTATTTCCTGAAGGTCCTCGAAAAATTGCTTCGTACTTACTTTCCTATTTGACAGAAAATTGTGCCCAAGTACTTGATCAAGAACAAAAAGTAATTTTTGCTGGTAAACATGAATTTTCTTTTGCTGATTTTGAAGCGATACTTCAAAAAAACAACAAGACATTAGTAGCTCACCAATGTGTTGATTGTAACAAGGTTTTTGAACAACAAAAGAATCGGCAAACAAAATTAGTTTATCAATGCGAGCAATGCGGTTTTATCAATAAACCAAAAGGTGCGCCTGAATTAATTCGTTGCGAAAAATGTTCTTATCCTGTTTCATCAAAACAAAATAGGTCAAGCATTGGCTGTCCTCATTGTGGTTCAACAAATAAGCCAGAACCCAAATTTAATTTACTCGCTGTTGTTGAAGTAGATACGGTGCTTATTGCTTCTCGTCACCTATATCGTATGCCGTATGCACTTCATGAAAAATCAGGTTTAGTTTCTGTGCCTATTCGCGTGGAAGATATTTTAACATTTGAAAAAGATATTGCAAAGCCAGAAAATATTTCTTTTACTATTCCTTTTTTAGATAGATCCCTTGCTGTTCCTGGCGAGGGCGCTCAATTACTCGTTCGCGCATTTGATGATACCTATGTTCCCTGGGAAGAAGAAAAGCGACAAACGAAAATTATTGATGTGCCTACCGATGCAATTTCAGAAGATTATTTTCCTCCTTGTATTAAAAATATTTTGGCAGGTCTTAAGGATGGAAAGAAACGAGCGTTGTTTATTCTTGTTAATTTTCTTCGTGTTTCTGGTTGGTCTGCTGAGCAGATTAAAGATTTTGTTTATACTTGGAATGAACAAAATCCAGAACCGCTTAAAGAACAATATTTAAAAGGTCAGCTTTTTCAAATAAAAAAAGGTAAGGCGCCGATGCCGCCGCCAAATTGTTCTAATAAAGATTATTATATTTCCTTGCTTGTATGTAAACCCGATGATTTTTGTCCTCGTATTCGTAATCCTGCAATGTATGCTAAACGAAAAGCAGAATTAGGTAAAAAGAAGAGTAAAAAGAAAGTATCGACGACAACAAAAAAATCTGCTAAAGACTCGTTAGCACGTGCAAAAGAACAGAACTCTACATCGCAGACACAAAAAGAACAAGAAAAAAATAGTAAAAAGGAGTAAATTCGGTCTTTTTTAAGATAATGGAATCCATTTTAATACGTTTTTGGGCTTCGGGAGCTTATTTTAGTCTTTGTTTGGGGTTTTAGTTATTCTTAACGGAAACATTTATAAAGAGTCTGTCGTTTCTCCTCGTTGCTCGCAAATTGTTTATTGCGATTACGTTGGCCTGAAAATAAAGCCTTTTTCAGTACCGCATCATATCGGTTTCTAAAAAGAGTTGAATTATTTTCAGATATAACTATTCATTAAAGGTTTAGACAAATGGGTAAAAAATTAAATCCGCGACATGGAAGCATGCAAGTATGGCCTCGAAAAAGAGCTACTAGGCAATATGCTAAAGTTCGCAGTCCTGTTAAAAGCAAAGAAGTAAAGCCTTTGGCGTTTGCTGGTTACAAAGCAGGAATGACTCATGTTGTAGTACTTGATAATCATAAACATTCTATCACTAAAGGAGAGCGCGTGAGCATGCCCGTAACTGTTATCGAATGTCCTCCACTAAGGATTGCTTCTGTTCGTTTTTACAAAGCAGTCGGATACGGTCGAGCTGTTTCATCCGAACTTTTTTTTAAAACTGATAAATTCTTCTCTCGAAAAGCACCACAATCAAAGAAACTTTCTATTGCTGCAGATCTTGAATCTATAGACTTAACTGCTGTACTTGCAATTACTATACAAGTATATACTCAACCCAATCTTACAGGTGTTAATAAAAAAACGCCCGAAGTTTTTGAACTACCCATTGGCGGTAGTGTTCAAGAACAACTCGCTTTTGTAAAAGAAAACCTTGGAAAAGAAATTAATGTAAAAGATGTTTTAGCAGAAGGTGCAAAAGTTGATGCTCGAGCAGTAACCAAAGGAAAAGGATATCAAGGCCCTGTAAAGCGTTTTGGTGTTAGTCTTCGAGCAAAAAAATCCGAGAAAACGAAACGAGGTCCTGGTTCACTCGGTGCGTGGATTGCGCAAGGTCATACGATGTATAGAATGGCTTTTGCAGGCCAAACTGGGTATCATCAACGTTTTCAACATAACAATCTCATCCTAGGTATTTACGACGACGCAGAAAAAGTAAATCCTTCAAGTGGGTTTATTAATTATGGTAACGTAAAATCAACCTATCTTTTAGTAAGAGGCTCTGTTCCCGGTCCAAAAAAACGACTAATATTATTAACGCCAGCGACAAGACCTTCCAAATCTAAGGCATTACCTACTATTGAATTTATTAGTACTGAATCAAAACAAGGAAATTAAGGTGAATAAATGAAAATAAAAGTTTTTGACAAAGCAAATACTGAAAAAAAATCAGTAGACTTGCCAGTTCAATTTAATGAGCCGGTAAGAATAGACCTTGTCAAACGAGCAGTTCTTTCCTTGCAAGCAGCACGTAGACAAAAATATGGCGCTATGCCTGGTGCTGGTCAACGATATTCATCTTTCCTTTCAAAACGACGACATAAATACAAAAGCACATATGGTATTGGTCAGTCCCGAACTCCTCGAAAAGTTTTGAATCGTCGAGGTACGCGATTTTATTATGTCGGAGCAACCGCGCCACAAACTGTTGGTGGTCGTCGAGCTCATCCTCCTAAAGCGGAAAAAGAATGGGATCAAAAAATTAACACCCGAGAAAAAAGAAAGGCAATTAGAAGTGCTTTAGCAGCATCCGTTGATGCAAATCTTGTAAAAGCTCGGGGTCATCACATTCCAGCAAGTTATCCTTTAGCACTCGATGCTTCTTTTGAAGAGTTAGCAAAAACAAAAGATGTTGTAGCTGCATTACAAGCGCTTGGTTTTACACGAGAACTTGAACGCGCAAATATAACGAGTATTCGTGCAGGTAAAGGTAAAGCACGCGGTCGAAAAACTATTACTAAAAAATCCGTATTATTTGTTGTTTCAAAAGATTGTCCGCTTCTTAAAGCAGGAGCAAATCTTCCTGGGACCGATGTAGTTCCAGTAAATGCATTAAACGCAGAGCTCCTCGCGCCAGGAACACATGTTGGACGCGTAACGCTATTTACAGACATTGCTCTAGATGTGCTCAAAGAGCAACAATTATTTCTTGACAAAAAGAAAGGTGTTGTCCAATGATTAAAGCACCGCTTTCAACAGAAAAAGCTATCCGTTTAATGGAAAGTGAAAATAAACTCGTATTCATTGTTGATCAAAAAGCAACAAAAGCAGAAATTAAAGCAGAAATTGAACTCTTGTTTAAAGCTAAAGTAAAAAAAGTAAATACGTTCATCGGTCCTGATTCAAAAAAGAAAGCGTATGTTACGTTCACAGACGAAACGCCTGCAGTTGACATCGCAACAAAACTAGAACTCATGTAAGGAAAAGAGAATGGGAAAACCAATTACAGCACAAAAACGAGGTAAAGGTAAAGCAACCTTTACAGCTCCATCCTTTAAGTTTAAAGGAGAGGCAAAAGTTTTAGCTAAAGAAAGCGCTGTAGTTGTAGATATTGTTCATTGTGCAGGTCACACGGCTCCTTTAGCACAAGTTTTTTATGAAGATGGTATTGCGGGTTACACTATTGCTGCAGAAGGAATTGCAGTTGGTGATGAAATCAAGATGCAAGATGCTCCTCTTGCTCATGGAAATGTTCTTGCATTAAAAGATATTCCTGAAGGTGTTGCTATATTTAATATTGAAGGCAGACCAAATGATGGCGGCAAATTTGTTCGTGGTAGTGGAACTACAGCAAGAGTTATTTCAAAGGCAAAAGACGGAGTTACTATTCAATTACCATCACGTAAACAAAAGAAATTTCATCCTGATTGTAGAGCAACCATTGGCGTTGCTGCAGGTGGCGGACGCGTTGAGAAACCATTCCTTAAAGCAGGTAAGAAATTTTATGCAGCTAAAGCTCGTAATAAATACTGGCCAGTTGTGTCTGCAAGCGCTATGAACGCAGTTGCGCATCCATTCGGTAACAAGAGAACATTAAGAAAATCAAAAGCTAAACCAGCACCTAAGAATGCTCCACCTGGACGACTTGTTGGTGCAATCAGACCTCGAAAAACTGGTCGAGCTCGAGGAAAAAGGATTTAAGGTTAATATAAAATGGCACTAAAAATTTTCAAATTCAAAGGAAAAACAATTGAAGAACTCAAAGAATTATCTATTGACGAGTTCATGTTGTTACTTCCAACCCGTCAGCGACGCTCTTTTAAAAGAGGTTTTAGCGACGAGAAGAAAAAGCTTATTGCAAAACTGCAAAAGAAAAATAATGTTAAAACGCATCTGCGCGACATGGTTATTTTACCAATAATGGTGGGAAAAACTATTCAAGTACATACAGGTAAAAGTTTTGAAGCAATTATAATTCAAGAAGAAATGCTTGGTCACTATCTTGGCGATTTCGCTTTAACCAGAAAAAGAGCATCACACACCAGTGTTGGTGTAACAAACAAACCTAAAAAATAAGGATTAAAAAATGACGAACTACACATTTAAAAATGTTGGCAGCGACACGGCAAAAGCATATGGTTCTAACCTAGATATTTCTGTGAAAACTGCAATTAACATTTGTAATAAAGTTCGTGGTATGAATGCTGACAAAGCTATTGCTTTTCTTGCTCGTGTAGAAAGAAAAGAAGAAGCAGTTCCTTTTACACGGTTTACTGATGGTGTAGGTCACAGACCAGGTATGGCTTCAGGTCGTTATCCTCTTAAAGCAGCACGAGCAATTGGTGATGTTATTAAATCAGCTCTTTCCAACGCTGCAAACAAAGGTCTTGCCGAAGAATTAAAACTAATTCATATTTGCGCTCATAAAGCTGCAACTCCTATGCATCAAGGACGCCAACGACGACGAGTAATGAAAAGAACACATATTGAAGTCGTTTTACAAGAAGTTGAAGTAAAAGAAAAATCCCCCAAGAAAAAATCCTCTCAACAATCAAAATCCACCATTCCTAAACTAGAAACAAAAGTAGAATCAGAAACACAATCAGAAAAAGTTTTAGAAGAAAAAGAATTATCTATTCAAACAAAATCACCTACAGCAGAAGAGAAATCTGTTGATGAAGAGCCGGAGGCTAAACAATGATTGTTACAAAAATAAAATTTTTGGAACACCAAAAAAACCGAGGTGGTTTTTTTGATTGAGAGAAAATTCATCGCACAAAATTTCAAGGAGTTCCAAATCAAGGAATATGTTAAAAAAGAATTAAGCAGAGTTGGCCTTAGCAATGTAAAACTTCAAAGAACAAGCCTTGGAGAAAAAATTATTATTTCCGCTAGCAGACCTGGCCTTGTAGTTGGTCGTGGTGGCGCTACTATTCAAAGACTTACAAGAGAACTCAGAGAACAGTTTCAGCTCGAAAATCCTCAAATTGAAATCGAAGAAATTACTGATTTTAGTCTTGATGCAGGTGTTATAGCCGAAATGATCGTTAATCAATTAGAACGATTTGGTACACAACGTTTCAAAGGCATTGGTCATAAAACTTTAGAATCAGTTATGCGAGCAGGAGCACTTGGTGTAGAAATACTCATTTCAGGAAAAATTCCTTCTTCTCGTGCAAAAACATGGCGATTTGTTGATGGCTATATGAAGAAGTGTGGCGATTTGGCAATTACAGGTGTTGATACAGCAAAGGAATTTGCAAAACTTAAAACAGGGATTGTTGGCGTACAAGTGAGAATTATGCCTGGAACAACCAAACTCCCCGATCAAATTACGTTTAATGACGAAGATGCTTTAGCTGGACCCATTGTTGAAGAAGTAGAAACAAAAATACTGCCTGATGAAGAATCAGTAGATGATGTTAAGAATAAAAGCGTTGAAAAGCCGAAAGCTACAACAAAGAAGTCAACGAAAAAAACTACTAAAAAATCATCAAAAAAAGTTACTAAAAAAGAAGAATCAAAAGAAACTGATAAGAAGCCGAACAACGATAAAGTGGAGGCTAAGGAAGAATGAAGTTTAAAGATTTAAAAGCTCTTAGCGCAGCTGACAAAGAAAAAAAATTTCTTGAAGCAAAACAAGAACTTATCAAACTCAATGGCCAAGTGATTACAGGAACAACATTAAAAAGTCCTGGTCAGATAAAACAATTAAAGCGCACAATAGCAAAATTATCTGCGCTAAAAAACGAGGAAACACCAAACAATGGTTGAATTTGACCCCATAACAGGTCTTCCCAAGGAACTTTCCGCATGGGATAATATAGCAAAAGAAAATCAAAAGATAACAGTTGCCATCATTAAAAAGAAATTTGGCAAACAATATACCATTATCGAAGGTATCAACGCAAGCGAAATCAATATCAAAGATGTTGCAAAAAAATTAAAGAACAAATTCGCATGCGGGGGAACTGCAAAAAAAGATGTTATTGAACTTCAAGGAAACCACATCAAAACAATAAAAGATGCGTTGGTCGAATTTGGGTTTGCGCCAGAAACCATTCAATTGAAAAGTGGAAAGTGAGAATTACATCGGAAAAAAATGCACGATATTGGAGGCAAAAAATAAGTCCTATGTCGGTCTTAAGGGCATTATTGTTAACGAAACAAAAAACACAATGGCGTTACTTGTCGACGGGGTTGAAAAAACCATCCTTAAATCGGGCGTGACATTTACTATTAACCAAAAAAAGATCAACGGAGAAACCATCGTAAAACGAACCGAAGATCGAATCAAATCAAGAGGAAAAAAACAATGAACAACATCAGCGTAAGAGGAAAAACATTCACAGGAAAAGTTGTTAGTGCTAAAATGCACCATACTGTTGTTGTAGAATGGGAACGGCGAGTTCAAATTCCTAAATACGAACGTTTTGAAAAACGACGATCAAAAGTTGCAGCGCACAATCCAGAAGAGATACATGCTCAGGAAGGAGACATCGTTAAAATTCAAGAAACAAAACCTCTTTCAAAAACTAAAAATTTCATTGTAATCGAAATTGTGCAAAAGGCAGAGTAAAATGAAAGCAGTCAAAGCAAAAATAACAGAGGGCTTACAAACAGGCTCAATCATTGAAACCTGTGATAACTCTGGAGCGAAAGTTATCAAAATTACAGGTGTAAAGCGAAAAAAAACCGTAAAAGGTCGAGTACCTGGTGCAGGTGTTGGCGATATGGTGATTGCATCTGTAAAAAAAGGCAGACCTGATATGAGAAAAACAGTTGTTTTTGCAATTATTGTGCGTCAGAAAAAAGAATATCGAAGACCTGATGGAACTCGAGTAACTTTTGAAGATAACTCCGCAGTTGTACTTAAAGATGAAAAAGGTAATCCGAAAGGAACAATTTTCAAAGGACCAATTGCAAAAGAAGCTGCAAATAAATGGCCAGCCGTTGCAAAAGTAGCAAACACTATTATATAAAAAAAGGTATAAAAAATGAAATCAGGATTTTCAATTGAATGGATCAAAAGCGTACAACCGCGCAAACAACGTAAGTATCGGTTTAACGCCCCAGCACATATCCGTAGTAAATTCATGAATGTATCTTTGGCAAAAGACTTACGAAAAAAACATGAAACGCGTGCTGTTCGTGTACGAAAAGGCGATAAAGTAAAAGCGCTTCGAGGTTCGTTTAAAGGACAATCTGGAACCGTAGAAAAAGTTTCTCCTGTTCGTGAACAAGTATTTGTTACAGGAATTGAAATAGTAAAAAAAGACGGTGGAAAAGTTCCCTATCCTTTGCATCCATCAAATTTACAGCTTATTAGTTTAGCAGAAGATAAGCGACGATTCAAAAAACAAAAAACTGAAGAGAAATAAAAATGGTAAAACAACATTTGAAACGATTAGCATCTCCAAGGACATGGCCTATTAGCAAAAAAACATTACCCTTTGTAGCTCGGCCTCATCCCGGACCAAACAACAAATATCATCATCTACCACTTACCGTTGTTTTAAGAGACCTAATTAAAGTTGCAAATACCACAAAAGAAGTGAAGTTTATCTTACATAACAAAGATTGTCTTATTGATGGTCGAGCCGTTCATGATAATAAACAACCTGTAGGGCTTTTTGGAGTAGTTTCTCTTCCTAAAGTTAAAGAATATTATCGTTTAACAATTACCCAGAAAAGTAAATTAGCTGTTGTTAAAGTAGATGATAAAGAAGCAAGCCAGAAGGTGTGTAAAATTATCGGTAAAACAGCTCTTAGAAAAGGGAAGATGCAGCTTAATCTTATTGATGGACGAAATGTTCTTGTTGATAAAGATACGTACAAAGTTGGCGATTCATTAATTGTTGATTTGCCATCGCAAAAAATTATAAATCATCTTGCTTTGCAAAAAGGAGCTTTAATTTTCCTTGAAAGCGGATCTCACGTGGGCAAAATTGCTGTTATTGAGTCCATTGAAGCATCTACGATTACAGTAAAAATAGATAATGTTCTATTCAAAACTAAAAAAGAATCTGTAGTTGTTGTCGGTAAAGAAAAATCACTTATTACGGTGCAATAAAAATGAATGTGATGAAAGAAATTAAAATTGAGAAATTAACACTCAACGTCGGCGCTGGACGAGATGAAAAAGTCCTTCAAAGAGCTGTTAAACTCCTCAAAAATATCACAGGCATTGACCCAGTGCAAACTATCACTAACAAAAGACTAGCAGCATGGGGTCTTCGACCAGGACTTCCAATTGGAGCAAAAATAACTCTTCGAGGAGATGAAACAAAAGATTTAGTAAAACGATTACTTGCAGCAAAAGAAAATAAAATAAAATCATCTTGGTTTGATAATTATGGTAATATTTCATTTGGTATTCATGAGTATGTTGATATTCCAGAAGTTAAGTACGATACTGAAATTGGAATTTTAGGTTTACAAGTTTCCCTTACTTTATCCAGACCTGGTTTTAGAGTAAAGAAAAGAAAAGTGAAAAAAGTAGCTGTAGGAAAATCACACCTTATTACCAAAGAAGATGCGATTAAATTCATGGCCGATAACTTCGGTGTTGCAATGGAGGAATAAGATGACCACATCAGACCATACAAAAGTACTCAAACAAATTGGCAAAAAGCCAGGCAAACACCAAAAGTATCTTAAACACAATCTTCCACGAGAAAGAAAATTTGGTGAGTCAACCAAAAAATGCGAAGTTTGTGGACGAACAGGCGGTCACATTTCAAAATACGGCATGAGTATATGTCGTCAATGCTTTCGAGATAATGCACTAAAACTCGGTTTTAAAAAATTTGATTAGGAGAAAAAGAAAATGTCATTAAACGATCCTTTAGCAAGCATATTATCGCAAATTAATAACGCTAAACGCGTTGGCAAACAGCGTGTAACAACAAAAATGAGTTCAAATGTTATTAAAAAAGTATTAGCAATTATGAGTAATCAAGGATATATTGGGGCTGTCGAAGAAGTTATCGATGCAAAAGGCAATTATCTTATTATTAATCTTATTGGTCATTTAAATGCTTGTGGTGTTGTAAAACCTAGGTTTGCAATTAAAATTGATGATTATGAAAAATTTGAAAAAAGTTATCTTCCTGCAAGAGGATTTGGCATATTAATCGTTTCCACAAATCAAGGTTTGATGGTTCACACAGAAGCAAAAGAAAAAGGCGTCGGAGGACGACTCATTAGTTATTGTTACTAGAAATCGTAAAAAAATGAAATTTGAAAATATAAGTGAAACAATTCCTCTGCCTGAAGGCGTAACTGCTCAGGTAAATCAAGGAGTGTTAACAATAAAAGGTTCAAAAGGCGAAGTAAAAAGAAATCTCATCCATCCCAAGGTTATTGTTGGTGTTGCATCTGAAGGTGTAACGTTTAATGTAAAACTATTTACTAAAGCAGAAAAGAAAGTGCTAAATACATTCAAAGCTCACGTAAAAAATCTTATTTGTGGTGTAACAAAAGGTCATGAGTATAAATTACGTGTTTGTTCAGGTCACTTCCCTATGAATGTTTCTATTAAAGGACCTGGAATGGAAGTAAAAAATTTTATTGGCGAAGCTGTTCCTCGAACGTTAACTTTCAAAGATGGTGTTGACGTAAAACTTGATGGAGATATGATTTTGGTGTCAGGTATTAACAAAGAATTAGTTGCGCAAGCAGCAGCATCTATAGAAAAACTTACTAGACGAAACGGTTTTGATCGTCGTCGATTTCAAGATGGTATTTATATTGTAGAAAAAGATGGTAAAAAATTATAGGTGACAATCAATGAAACAACTACTCGCAATCAGAAAAATACTCAAGAGTAAGAAACCCACATTTACTAGACATGATGCTCATAAGAAGAAGCGAGTTGGAACTGGTTGGCGAAGACCTAAAGGTCGACAAAATAAAATGCGACTTCACAGAAAAGGTTATGCAAAAATTCGTTCCACAGGATATAGTTCGCCTGTAGACGTTCGTGGTTTATCAAAAGAAGGTTTAACACAAAACGTTGTTGCAAATTTAAAAGATTTTACCACTCTTAATGCAAAAAAAGATGGTGTTATTATTGCAAGCACTGTTGGCGGCAGAAAACGAATAGTTTTACTTGACTTTATAGAAAAAAATAATTTTACACTTATTAATCTTGATGCAAAAGTAGCAAGATCAGCAATTGATGAAAAACTCGCTCTAAAATCTGCTAAGCGAAAAGAAATAACAAAAAGAAAAGAATCCAAGGCTAAAGCAAAAGAAAAAGCTGCAAAAGCAGCAAAAGAAGCTAAGGATAAAGAAAAGAGCGAGAAAGAAAAAGATACTGCTGATAAACAAAATATCAACAACCCGCATGTAGAAAAGCAGGAAGCAATTAATAATGATGCTAAGGTTGAAGAAAAAAAAGAGCATGATAAAGTGCTGACAAAAAAAGAATAGGTAATACTTATGAAACTTAATGTACAAAAACGATTGGCTGGAGACATCCTAAAATGTTCGCCTAAGAGAGTATGGTTTGCACCAGATAGGTTAGCCGACATTAAAGAAGCAATTACAAAAGCAGATATTCGTGCATTAATTAGTGAAGGTGTTGTTGCTAAAGAACAAGCAAAAGGTGTTTCTCGAGCAAGAGCTAATCATCGAGCAATTCAAAGAAGTAAAGGTTTACAACGAGGACCTGGTAAAAAGAAAGGCAAAAAAACAGCTCTTGTTCCTCGAAAAGAAGCATGGATGGCAAAAATTCGTGCGCAACGAGTGTTGTTAACGCAGTTACGTGTTGGAAAAATTGTTTCAGAAGAAACGTATAAACAATTATATCGTAAGGCAAAAGGCGGTTTCTTCCGTAATAGACGTCATATCAAAGTTTATATTAAAGAACAAAATTTATTACAGCAAAAGGAGAAGTAAAAGAATGGCTAAAAATGCTATATATACATTAGGATTTAGACGAAAACGAGAAGGCAAAACTAATTACAAGAAGCGTTTAGAGCTTCTTAAAAGTAATAAGACTCGTTTAGTTATTCGTCGATCTAACAGCGCTGTTATTGTTCAATTTATTAATTATCAACCAAATGGAGATAAGGTTATAGAAACGTTTCATTCAAGTAAATTAGAAAAATTTGGTTGGAGTTTTTCAAAGAAATCTCTTCCCGCATGCTATTTAGCAGGTTTGGTCGCAGGGGTTCAAGCAGAAAAGAAAGGTGTTAAAGAGGCAATTCTTGATGTTGGTTTGCAAACGCTCAAGAAGGGCTCAAAAATTTATGCAACGCTTAAAGGAGTTATTGATGCAGGTATTATTGTTCCTAGTTCAGACGAAATTTTTCCAAGCGAAGAAAGATTGTCTGGAAAACACATCGCAGAGTATAATACTAAGGCAAAAACTATCACAAAAACATTTGAAGACGTGAAGAAAAAAATATTATCATAAGGTGACATTCATGCGTGAAGAAATACAAAAAGCATTTGACGTAACATCTTGGCAGCCAAAGACTGAGTTAGGTCGAAAAGTAAAGTCAGGAGAAATAAAAGACATTGATGAAATTTTAGGTCATGGTCGACGAATTTTAGAAACAGAAATTATCGATGCCTTGTTAAAAACCGAGTCGGAGCTTTTACTTATTGGTCAAGCAAAAGGTAAATTTGGTGGTGGTCAACGAAGAGTTTTTCGTCAAACTCAAAAGAAGACGCGCGAAGGTAATAGACCTAAGTTTGCAACCTTTGCAGTTGCTGGCGATGGTAATGGTCATGTTGGTGTTGGTTATGGTAAATCTAAAGAAACTGTTCCAGCACGAGAAAAAGCGTTTCGTCAAGCTAAATTAAATATGATGATGATTCGTCGAGGTACAGGTTCTTGGGAAGATCAAAGTACAGAACCTCATTCTATTCCATTCGCAGTTGAAGGCAAATGTGGTTCGTATAAAATAATTTTAAAACCAGCTCCTAAAGGCAAGGGTTTAATTTGTGACAAGGAAGTTGCAAAAATCTTAAAGGCTGCCGGTATTCAAAATGTATGGTCAAAGAGTTTTGGTCAAAAGAAAAACAAAATTAATGTTATTAAAGCAACTATGCAAGCATTAAGAAAGCTTTCTCAGATGAGTGTGCAACCCAAACAGCGAGATGTGCTTGCTGTTAGTGAAGGTTCGTATGGCCCTATTCAAAAACCATTACTTGTTGAGGAAAAAGAACCTGTAGTTTCCGCTGAAGAAAAAGCAACTGCATCAGTAACTGATGAACTGCAGAAAACTACCGAGCCAGTTAAAAATGCTAAAACAACGACTAAGATTGCAGCTAAGGAAGAAAAATCTGACTCACACAAAGCAAAAAAACAGGAGGCTAGCAAAAATGAATAAAATTGCAGTAATTCTTGTTCGCGGTCTTGTTGGTGTTAATCGCGATATTAAAGAAACGTTAGCATATCTTAATATACGAAAAAAACATGCCTGTGTAATTGTTGATGATACGCCTGTTATTCGAGGGATGCTTAAAAAAGCTCAGAGTTATATTACCTTTGGTCCTGTAAGTGAAGAATTACTCGCTGAACTTATCACAAAGCGAGGTACAAAAAGTAAAGAGAATAAGGTATTTTTCCTTGCTCCTCCAATTGGTGGATTTGAAAAGAAAGGTATTAAACAATCATTTGTTGCTGGTGGTGTTTTAGGTGACCGAAAAGAAGCAATTAATATTTTACTCAAAAAAATGATATAAGTGTGATATATAATGACTAATAACCTTCGTAGAAAAAATAGCAGACACCGAGGATCGTTTACTCACGGTCATGGCGAAAAAAAGAAATGGCGTGGTGCAGGTCACCGAGGAGGTCGTGGTAATGCTGGTTCAGGAAAACGTGGTGATGCAAAAAAACCTTCCTATTGGAAAAATGAAAAGATGGCTGGGAAATTTGGTTTTACAAATCCAACCACAAAAAATAGTAACCCTATAAGTATTACACAAATTAATTCATCTATGAACGCGCTTGTTGCAAAAGGTGTTGCTAAACAAGAGCAAGATAAAATTACAATAGATTTATCTGCAGCTAACTTTGACAAACTTTTAGGTACTGGAAAACCAGTTGCTGCGTATGTCATTACTGTTGCATTTGCAACGGCTGGTGCTATTGAAAAAATTAAACTCGCTGGCGGCGAAGTAATCCTTAAATCTTCAGACGTTTCTTCCTTAGATCAAGAAAAAGAAGATAATCTGGACAATAACTCCGCGAAACAGAAAGCTAATAAGCAGGTTTCTGAAAAAGTAGCTGTTAGTGATGTTGAGTAGATGGAAAGTTTTTTAACTAACTTATTGTGAGAACAAAGAGTATGGCCTACAAAGATTTACTTCGGTTCCTTCCGGAAGTGAAGTCTCCAACGCAAAAACACGTTTCTTTCAAACAAAAGCTTATCTGGACAGGCTTAGTACTTTTAATTTTCTTTATTTTAGGAGCAATTCCTCTTTTTGGTTTAGACGCTGCTCCTCTTCGTAATTTTCAATTTTTATCTGTAGTACTTGGTGCAAGTTTTGGTTCTATTATATCCTTAGGTATTGGGCCTATCGTAACCGCGTCTATTGTGTTGCAACTTTTGGCAGGTTCGGGCCTTATTGGCATCGACACATCTACTGCAGAAGGTAAAGCATTATTTCAAGGAACGCAAAAAATTTTAACGTATTTTTTCATTCTTTTAGAGGGTATTATTTATGTTAAATTAGGAGGTCTTCAGCCAATTGCGGGTTATAGTGGTGCTGTTATTCTCCAACTGTTTATTGGTGGCGTTATTATTGTTTTTCTTGATGATCTCTTAAATAAATGGGGTTTTGGTAGCGGCGTATCCTTATTTATTGCTGCGGGTGTATCTCAACAAATTTTTATTCAAGCATTAAGTCCATTGCATCCAATTGAAGCAACAGGAACGGCTGTTGTGGTCAATCAAGAAGCGTATGCGGGTGCTATTCCTAAATTATTGCAAGCGCTTTCAAGTGGTCAAGCAACCGCAGCAGGGTTAGAATTGAGTATGTTAGTTGCAACACTGTTAATTTTTGCAGTAGTAGTCTTCGCTCAAGCAATGAAAGTGGAGATTCCCTTATCTTTTGGAAGAATTAGAGGTCATGGGGTGAGATGGCCCTTAAACTTTGTATATACCAATGTTCTTCCTGTTATTTTAGTTTCAGCGCTCGTTGCTAATTTACAATTGTTTAGTTCTATTGGCGGCGGAACGAGTTGGTTTAGTGCAAATGTTATTCCTTTCTTAACGAATACCAATCTTTTACAGCACATTATTCAACGTAACGTGACTGGATTATTGGTTGTTCAGAGTATTACTTACATGTTATTTTTTGTTGGCGCATCAGTACTGTTTAGTTGGTTTTGGATGCAAACATCAGGTCTTGATCCTCGTTCACAGGCAAAGCAAATGATGTCATCTGGGTTGCAAATTCCTGGTTTTAGAAAAGATCAGAGAGTGTTAGAAAGGCTTCTTAAAAAATATATTTATCCGTTAACAATAATGGGCGGAATTTTTATAGGCTTTCTTGCATCTATTGCGGACATGACGGGCGCATTTGGTAGTGGTACTGGTTTATTACTTACGGTAATGATTATTTACAAACTTTACGAAGATATTGCTAAGCAACACATGGAAGATATGAATCCGATGCTTCGTAAAATGATGGGAAAATAAAATATGGCTTTAGCAAATATATTGGATCCGGTTCTAGGTCCACTCCTTCAATGGGCAGGTCCCTTTGCAACACTTCTCATAGTTAGTATTATTGTTTCTGTATTCACTACTTTAATTCACATGTTTGCAACAGATCAGGAAAAATTAAAACGTCTTAAAGCAGACATGAAAAGGTATCAAGCTAAATTAAAGACGCTTAAAGATAGTCCTGAAAAAGCAATGAAAGTGCAAAAGGATTTAATGAAACTTAATGGCGAGTTTATGAAATCTTCGTTTAAGACAACGTTTTATACCATTATTCCCTTGTTAATTTTTTTTGGTTGGCTGGGGGCAAATTTAGCTTTTGCTCCGCTTGTTCCCAATACATCATTCAATGTTTCAGCAACGTTTCAAGAAGAGGTCTCTGGTCAAGTCTCATTAGTGGTTCCTGATAATCTCACTGTTTTAAGTAATCTTACTCAGACAACTATAAATGATGCGGCGACGTGGACAGGAATTAAAGGGCCAAAAGGTTCATATGAATTATCTCTGCTTCACGAGTCGTCTGGCGAGGAACAATTTTTTTTAGTAACTATATCTGAAGATGTTATTTATGAAGATCCTGTTGTTCTTGTTAATTCAGAAATATTTAAGAAAATTACCATTGGGAATGAAAAACTTTACGTGTTTAGAAATATCTTTTTGTTCAAAGATTTACCTCTTATTAAAAATGCTGGTTGGCTTGGTGCTTACATTCTTTTTTCATTAATATTTTCAACAGCGCTAAGAAAAGCGCTAAAATTAGCTTAAAATATGCATAGTGGTGAATTTCTTGCTACACGGCAATCTTTATAAATGAAACTTGATTTCTTCCCTGTTATGCCTAGAGGAATGTTTAAATCAAGAACGCTCCGACGTGTTATGAAACGCGTACCCGGAGGAAAGGCAGTAAAACGCTATGAACCAAGGAATCCTGGTGCTGCGCGATGCGCAATAACTGGTGAACCGCTTCATGGAGTGCCTCGCAAAACGCCAAATCAGTTAGCGAAGCTGCCAAAAACAATGAGACGACCGCAGCGCCCTTATGGCGGTGTTTTAGGTAGTCGGGCATCACGACAGCTAATTAAAGAAGAAGCTCGTGAAACCCAATAAAACGATTTTTCATCCATCATAAGAGCGAAGGGCGACCCGCTCTAAACGAGATGAAGGAGACGCAAAATGTTATTTGAAATAGGAACTGTATGTATAAAATTAGCAGGTCGAGACGCAGGAAAAAAATGTGTTATTATTGATGTTGTTGATGATGTTTATGTGTTTGTTGACGGCGAAACGCGTCGAAGAAAATGTAATGTTGCTCATCTCGAACCTTTAGCATCAAAGCTAGATATAAAGAAAGGCGCTAGTGAAGCTGATGTTGCAAAAGCTTTTGAAACGGTAAATGTGAAATACGTAGCAACTAAACCAAAAAAAGCAGCCGTTAAACCTCAAAAAGTTCGAATGGTGTCAAAAGACACGAAGAAATCAGCAAAAAAAGCATCTACAAAGGCTTAAATATTGTATTCTTTTTGGATACCATACAGGTATTCCTTATTATTTATTTGAATAGCTTCTAATCGTCGCTCTTTACGTAGTTCTGTAAGATAACGATAAAATGTTGCTTTAGAGCAATATGTATGTTTATCAACGACGATTTCTTTGAGTTGTTTTGCGGTGACGCGGTTTTTGTTTGCAACGCCAATGATTTTTTGTTTGATAATGGTTTTTTTATTTTTCGTTACTGTCGCGATTGCCTCTTGTTCTAAAGCAGCTATACTTACCTGTTGCTTTTGTTTTGGGCTTTCTAAGACGATATAGTCTGGTTCTTCTTGAGTGATAATTGCTTCTTTAATAGGTTCTTCAACTAGGTTATCTGTTATAATTTCTTCTTCTATTGTTTCTTCTGTTTTTTCTTCAAGTTCTACGAGAGCATTTTTTAGCTTTTCTACGCGTTGTACTAGTTTGTAGAGTTCTTTTTCAACTGGCTTTTTGAACTCTTTTTGGAGAAATAAATCTTTCATTACTTACGGAAATGGTTTTGTTTATTTAAAATTTTCCGCAGTCTCATCTCAGTCTCACTCATATAGAGACTGTCTCAAGACTGTTTTGAGACTATTTTTGAGACTATTTTTTATTTTTGAGACTGGTAAGATTTGGTTTCCATAGGAAATAAGGGGGTGTTCGCCAGTCTCAACTTTCAACTTTGAGACTGGTTGTTTTGAGACTGAGACTATTCTGAGACTGATCTTTATTTTTTTTAAGACGAACAGCTTCATTTGACTTCTTCACTGGACATCGTCGCACAAGGTATATAAATGTCCATTTCTATCCCTATGCTAAGGCACCCCCCCTCACAACATTGTTTGTGGGTGAAATAAGAAGGGAAACCAAGGAGGTAAAGCCAAATGGAAAAAGTAAATATAGATAAAAATACGCCGGAAAGAAAGTTTCGGGCAAGTCCAGTAACAGCAACAATCTGGGCAAATGAAGGAAAAACAAAAGATGGTACGTCAAACTTATTTCGTACAATCACGCTAGAGCGTTCCTATAAGGACAAAGAAAATATCTGGCAAACAACGAATTCTTTTCGAGTTAATGATTTGCCCAAAGCAGCGTTAGTGCTCAATAAAGCTTTCGAATATATTAGCATCAAAGAAGAAGGCGATATTATAGGTGAAGATTAAAATGAACGGACCACGAGTTGAAGATTTACCGGGCGTAGGTGCAGCAACAGTAGAAAAGCTTGAAGCGGGCGGCTTTGATAATTTAATGGCAATAGCTGTTGCAACGCCTGCCGAGCTAGGTAATGCGAGCGGAGTTACTGAAGTTGCCGCAAGAAAAATGATTCAAGCTGCTCGCAGCATGATGGATATGGGTTTTCAATCAGGCGAAGATCTTTTAGCAAAGCGAGCAAAAGTAATTAAGATTAGTACTGGGGCGCAAAGCTTTGATGATATGCTCGAAGGTGGCTTTGAAACAGGTGCAATTAACGAATGTTTTGGTCAATATGGTAGTTCAAAAACACAAATTGCGCACGTGCTTTGCGTGAGTTGTCAAGTGAAAGAACCAGATGCTGTTGCAGTGTATATTGATACAGAAAATACTTTTCGACCTGAGCGTATCAAGCAACTCGCCATAGGATTTGGTCTTGATGGTGATGATGTTTTGAAAAATATTCGTGTTGCTCGAGCATTTAATTCAGATCATCAGATGTTGCTTGCTGAAAAAGTTGATGATTTAGTTAAAGAAGGTCAAAAGGTTCGTGTTATTGTTGTTGATTCGTTAATAGCACATTTTCGAGCAGAGTTCGTTGGTCGCGGTACGCTTGCTGAACGTCAACAGAAACTCAATAAGCATATGCACGTCCTTGCAAAAATGGCTGATTTACATAATGCCTGTGTTTTTGTAACTAATCAAGTTATGTCAAAGCCAGATGCATTTTTTGGTGATCCAACTGAAGCAATTGGTGGACATATTGTTGCACACAACAGCACGTTTCGGATTTATTTACGGAAAGGAAAAAAAGGAACGCGCGTTGCAAAATTAGTCGATGCACCAAATCTTGCTGATGCAGAATGTATTTATGAAGTAACTGAACATGGTTTAAAGGATGCGTAATTTTTTTTCTTTTTTTTATTTTCATCGTCACAAACAATTGTTTTTGAGCGTTTTTTCTATACTTTTTTAAACTCCAAACGACTTTTTCTTCTTATGATATCTTTAAAAAAAGATTTCAAGCACGGAACAGTATCGCTTAAAGTTACCCTGGCAGATGATTTATGGTATCTCACTCATCTTATAGAGCCTGGTAATGAAATGACTATGAAGACTGAGCGAAAGCTCAAATTAGGTGGTTCTGATACTAATGCAAAAGTTGTTCGCAAAAAAATGGTATTAACGCTGAAAATAGAATCTGTTGAATTAGCTGATGCAAACGAGCTTCGCGTGAAAGGAATTGTTCTTAAAGGTCCCGAAGAAGTTCCTCACGGTTCTTATCACACATTTGGTATTAGCGTTAATGATTCATTTACGCTTCGCAAAGAGTTATGGCCCATGTACTTGATTGAAAAACTTAATGAAGCTTTAGCAAATAGTTCTCAATCAGTTATTATTGTACAGTATGATCGAGAACACGCATTGTTCTCTATGGTGAGGCAAACAGGCATAGAACATCTGGCCGAGATAAAAGTTGCTGTAGCAAAAAAACAATATGAACAATCTTCTAATGAATCGTTGTATGGCCAAATCTTGCAAAAAGTCACTGATTACCGAACGCAGCACAAAATAACAGGCATAGTGTTTGCCAGCGCAGATTTTTGGAAAAAATATGTGCAAGAAAAACTAAGTCCCGAGCTTAAAAAGCAAGCCATTTTTATTTCCACGCCAGAGGTTTCTTTTGCAAGCGTGAATAGGTTATTGACTCGTCCAGAGCTTCACCAACTTTTAGCAAATCAACGTCTCCAAAAAGAAGAGTCGCTTGTTGGTGAAATATTAAAAAAACTCGATGAAGATTTGTTAGCATATGGTTTTAATGATGTTGCGCGCGCAGCGCAAAGCGGAGCTATTGAGAAATTAGGTGTAAGTGAATCTTTTCTGCTTAAGAAAAAAGAAGAGAAATCCTATGAATCTTTAGATGAACTTCTTAAACTTGTTGATGCGTCCAAAGGGAAGGTTCTGTTTTTACATGCTGAATCAACAACAAAAACCATTGATGGGTTAGGTGGCATTGTCGGAGTATTACGATGGAAAACCAATTAAGATTTTCTACACAACTTGTCAAGCTCATTAAAGAAAAACCAGAGCTTGCTACACTTGATGATGCATTTATTGAAAAAATTATTCTTCAAAAAAACTTTCAAATTCCTGATAAATACGAGACATTTGAGAAGTTTAAGAAAAGCGCCATTTGTAAAAACATTGTTTCTCAAACAAGAAAAAATCTTCGAGAGTTATATGGGGTTTTTATGAGAAAACAATTAGCAAAAAATAATTTTGATGACGTCGATACTATTTTGCAAGCGCACCAATCAACTAACGAGCGATATGATTATATAGGCACGATTTATGATTTGTTGTTTGATAAACTCGTAGCGAAGGGCTTGCCCGAAAAATTTTCTTTGCTTGATGTTGCGTGTGGTTTTACACCTTTCACGCTTGATTATTTTCCTCTTCGTCCTCAAGAGTATATTGCGTGTGATCTTTCATCTAGTGATATGGCTAGGGTGACAACTTTTTTTAAAAAGAAAAATCAGCAAGGGTATGGTAAAGCAATTGATGTAGTTAGTGAAGATTTTTTATTATGGGTGAAAGGATTTGCTGTTGATGTTTGTTTTTTATTTAAAGCACTTGATTCTTTTGAGTTGCGTGAACGTAATGTTTCAAAACTAATTCTTAGTAGAATTTCTGCTTCATTTTTTGTAGTTTCTTTTTCTTTAGTTTCTATTGGAGGAAAGAATATTATTGGTGCGCAGCGACGCACATGGTTTGAGAAATTTTGTGTTAAACAAGGGTGGTCGTATGAAACTTTGCAAATACCCAACGAATTATTTTATATAGTTTCTAAAACATAATCTGGCACTCGTTGCTTATTTTTTAAATTGGTCGTGCCTCAAAAGAAGTGATTTTTCACCTGCTGTAAAGCTTATTTTCTTTAGTTTTAAGCCCCAGTATACTTTTTTGTATGTTACCATTTTTGCGAGATAAACAATAGTAACATATAAATAGTAGTTATTCGCCATTGAAGAATTGAAAGGGGTGAGGTTTCCTTTTGGAGGGTAAAATATGATAGTTAAAGAAGAGTTTTTGAGTAAGTTACGACGCTACTTCTCATTAAATTTATATGAGGCCAAGGTGTGGACTGCTCTTCTCTCTAGAGGCGTGAGTACTGCAGGCGAACTCTCAGACATTGCGAACGTGCCACGTTCACGAAGTTACGATGTTTTAGAGTCTCTTGAAAAGAAAGGATTTGTAGTGATGAAGATTGGAAAGCCAATTAAATATATTGCAGTTCCACCAAAAGAAGTTTTAGAACGTGTAAAGAAAAATCTAGTAACGTCTACTGAGACACACATAAAAAAACTTGATGATCTTAAAGGAACAGATCTTATTGATGAGTTAAATTCATTACATACGCAAGGTGTTGAACTTGTTGAGCCAACTGATCTTTCAGGTTCTCTTCGAGGTCGGCTGAATTTATATAATCACATCGAGTTTACTATTCGAAGTGCTGAAGAAACGGTCACGATGATGACAACAACACAAGGTCTTGTTCGTAAAGCGGAAGGGCTTAAGCCGTTATTTGAAGAACTTGTAAAACGTGGTGTAAAAATTCGTATTGCTGCGCCATTAAAAACCGATGAAGCTAAAGCGGTTGCAAAAGATTTAGAGGGCATTGCAGAAGTTCGTCACATTGACCACATTAGTGCACGTTTCGTTGTTGTAGATGGTACTGAAGTAATTTTTATGGTAATGAATGATGATGATGTTCACCCAACCTATGATATTGGTATTTGGGTTAACACTGTATTTTTTGCTTCAGCTCTAGAACAATTATTTGAGCTTGCGTGGGATACGTTAAAGGTGAAGGCGTAATTTGATGAACTATTTTTTTTTATTTTTATTTTTTTCAAGTATATTTGTTAGCAGTATTATTTTTTGTAGTGTGCATTTGTTGTCTTATAGGCAAAATTATTTAAACAACAAAGTATTTTTCTGTGATAACTAATGAAACCAAAATTCTTTCAAGACCAAGCTCCACCGATTGCTGTTGGAGAAGAGCACACCGGGATTATTGCTTCGGTGGGTGAGAAAGGCGACGGCGTTCTTCGTATAAAGGGGTTTGTAGTCTTTGTTCCAGGCGTAGAAAAAGGCGATTTTGTAAAAATAAAGATAACTAAAGTCTTGCCCAAAGTATCGTTTGGCGAGCTTATTGAAAAACTAAAAGAGCCTGCTAAAGAGGATTTCTTGCCTAAACCTAAACCAAAACCTAAAGATCCTGCTGAAGATGTCTCTCATTTATTAACTACTGAAGGCGATTCTGAAGATTTTGGTGAGGAAGACGATTAATGGATTTGTTAGCGTAGTTTGTTTTAGCTAAGCCACCTGTTGTTAAGTTGACAATAACGTTTATAAATGGTATTGGGTTTCTCTTCTAGTATAACCTGTTTGCAAGTCTCTAAAAATCAGTTGATGGTCAATGAGGATTAATTCGATATCAACAATAAACAAACATGTATTGTTTTGATTTTGACGTCATTTTAAGGCGTTTTACAGGCTTGTAAAGAACCTAGTGGTTCGCACGCCAGGTAATAATAACGTGCAAGAAATTCTAATTTCTATGCATATAAGAGGACATAAAATGACAGATGAAGAACTATTGATTCCTAATGAGGATTATCTAAAGAGCGGTATTCACATCGGTACTAAATTTAGAACTAAATATATGGAGAATTTTATCTATAAAACAAGACCAGATGGACTTTCTGTTCTTAATATTAAACAAATTGATAATCGTATTCGTGTGGCTGCACAATTGCTTGCGCATTACGATCCTGATGAAATTCTTGTTGTTTCTCGTCGAGAAAATGGTTGGCGGCCTGTTCGTATGTTTGCAAAAGCAACGGGCTCAAAATGTTTTCCGGGTCGTTATCCTCCCGGAATTTTAACTAATGCGCAGCTAAAGAACTTTACAGAAGCAAAAATTATGGTATTAACTGATGTAGGCCCAGATAAGAACGCAGTAAATGATGCGTTGAGTATGGGGCTTCCGATAATTGCGCTTTGTGATACAAATAATCAAGTAAATAATATTGATTTGGTTATTCCTTGTAATAATAAAGGTAAAAAAAGTTTAGGATTGGTATTTTGGTTGCTTGCTAAAACATATCTCGAAATCAAAGGAATTATCAATAAGGGTCAAGTGTTCGAACACGATATTGAGCAATTTACTGAAGAATAAATTTTATTTTAATTATTTGTTTTATGTTTAGAGGTTATTTTTTGTTGTTTTTTTAATCTTTTTTCTGCTACATGTGTTTTAGTTAAGAGTTTTATCATTTTTGGTTTTTCAATAGTTATGTGTTTATTTTCTAATGCTATTTGCATGAGTATTTTATATTGTTTTGAAAGCATTTTATATGCTTTTTTAATATTGTATTGGGGGTCATAACAACTAGAAGCAAATGAGGTAATTCCATTAATTTCTATAATTTTAAAGTTTCCTTTTCCCAAATCTTTTGTTGATGGCGTTTTTATATCAAGTTTTCCGTAGTAATATCCTTTGTCTTTGACGATTTTATCAATAACTTTGAGTAATGCAGGTGTTGCTAAATAGGTTCTATCTTTATAGATTGCTCCTTGGCTAATGTTGCCAATATTGGTGAGTTGTATTTGTTCTCCTTTGTTCGGTTTTTGCCTAAGTAGTTGTTTTTTTAGTGCATGTTTAATGTGTTTAGTGTCTTTATCTTGTTTAATGATTTTTTTAATACTGTGTTTTCCTGTTCCTATGATTGTTGGAATAACTTTTTGATTAATAGAGAGGATATTTGGTTTGCCATTAAGTTTATAATAGAAAATACCATATTCTAAAGGCCATTCGCAGTATTCTTGAGCGAGATAGTTAACTTTTATTTCCTTAAGAAATTTTTTTGCTTGTTCTACATTTTTGATAAGAATTGCTCCCATGCCACTTCTTCCAGTATCGGGCTTAAGGATAATAGGAAAGTGTAATTTTTGTTTTTTCATAAATTCTTGGAGGATTTTTACTCTTGTAGCTGGAGAATTTTCTGTTTTAATAAGTTCAAATTTTAATAATTGTTTTGTTACAAACTTGTTATTAATATGATATTTCGATGCAGAATTCACATTGCCTTCTTCTAGTCCGAAATCTGCTTTAAGAAGATTGTATGGTTTCATTCCTGCTGCATAACAGCTAATGATAAGTTTTGCGACAAGTGGAAATTGAAATAATAAGTCTGGCCAATATCTCCAATTTTTCATGCACCATCCTCTTTTACTTCTTCAATACCCAAATCTGTTATTCGAAATTTTATTTGTTTGTTTTCTTCTATGGAGCGGTGTTTACGGACGATAGCGGTTCTAGTTATATCAGTATTTTTTTGTAGTTCGATGAGGCATTTGCTTTGATATTTGAGTAAGTCGCCCCCAACGATATTTACTTTTTCTTTATTTTCAAAATCTTGATATACTTGGTTAGTGATGAGTACAGGTATATTATTTTTTCGTGCAATTTCAGTAAGAAAAGAGAGTTGCATGCCGAGTTGTTTATTCACATCGTACACATTTTTTGTTTGTCCCATTTCAAGTCGATAGAGCATAGCAATACTATCAACGATAATGATGCCCACATCTTTGTTAACGAGTTCTCGAAGTTTTTCAAATGATTTTTTTTGTTCTTGAAATGTTGTTGGTTTTAGAATGATTATATTTTTGAGTGATTCCTTGTATTTATCGCTGATTTGGCGAAATCGCGAGAGTGAGAATGAGCCTTCAGTGTCTACATAAATAACTTTTTTCCCTTTAAATGAGTTTGCACACAATAAACAAAGGTTTGTTTTTCCGCTTCCTGCAGGTCCATAAATCGTAGTAATAACTTCTTTTTCATATCCGCCTTCTAAGAGCCAGTCAAATACCTCGGTGCCGGTGTTAATTTTTGTTTCCATTTTAGTTTATTGTAGAAATACTTGTATGAAGCGCAGTAATACCTTCTTCTAAGCTTTCTTTTTCAGTAATGTTGTGATGCGTTGTTGGATTAATAAGCCATACTTCGTTGTTTTCAGGATGAGCAAATAAAATGGTGACTTCTTTTCGTTTAATAAGTATATTCCAATTTTTAATGAGTGTTTTAATATTTTCTTTGCTGTTTAAACAAACGAGGTAGGTCTTCTGTTTTGCTTTTTTATTAAGGAGTTCTTGGAGTGTTTCCGCAACAAAATATGTTTTTTGCTCTTTTTTTTCTGTAATAATAAGTTCTTCATTAGTTTCTTGCATGTTAACTATTTGTTTTTTCATGCAATCCTTAAAAGTGATGTAATGTTTAAGCCATGTTTTGAGTTGCACGTTGTTCTTTCCTCTGTATGCTCATAAAAATAATGTAGGGAATAAGGGAGGTAACTGCATACGCAATTCCTAAAATGTAAGGATTATGATTTGTTTTAAGCGCAAGAGCTGTTGCTATAATTTTTGCTTGTTTGGTGATAATGATGCTAGTAAGTATTGCAGTTAAAGGTATGATGAGTGATAATACGATGTGATGATGTGTTTGGAGTTGTTCTATATCTCGAAAAAGAATGGTTGCTAAGCTTCCAAAAAGGAGGCCAAAGATGACAACACTAATAATTGCTTGTGTTTGGGTGGTAACGAGAAGTAATGGTTCGATAATCCACGCGCCAAGAATAGTTCCTACGACGATGATACCCAGCATAAACCAAAAGAGCATTTTTTCAATTGCTAGTTTTCTTGGATGTTTTTTTTCTTCTGCTCTGATTAGAATTTCTCGAGCACGCTCAATTTCTTCATCATTCCATCCTTTCTCTTTAAGTGTTGTTTCTTTGAGTTGCATGGCTTATTCTCATTGCTTTATTCTTAAAAATCTTTCCTTCCTTAGTTTAAAAAACGCTTAAAAAGACCTATTCGAGTTGTACAAGAGCTATTGCTTTTACATAATCGCCAGCAGTGAGTCTCATGATGCGCAGTCCTTGCGTATTTCGGCCTATTACACTTATTTGAGTAACTCCTGTTCGAATAATAATGCCTTTTTGGCTAATAAGTAGTGCTTCTTCAGCACCATTTACTGCTCGGATACTTGCAACATGTCCGTTTCGCTCGCTACAAATGATATTTCGCACTCCTTTTCCTCCTCTGTTAATGAGGCGGTAGTCAGTAATTGGTGTTCTTTTGCCGTAGCCGTTTTGTGTGATGGTAAGAATAGTATCTTCATCATGTGCGATGACTGCGCCAATAATAGTATCGTCTTGTTCAAGCATCATTCCGCGTACGCCTCTGCTCGTTCTACCAATTGGTCGCGCATCTTGTTCGTTAAATCGTATCGCTTGACCATGTTTACTTGCGAGGAGTATGTTTTGTGAGCCGTTAGTTTTAAGGACGTTTACTACACTATCGCCTTCATCAAGGGTAATCCCAATTATTCCAGTTTGTCGTGGTCGAGAGTATGCTTCAAGTGATGTTTTTTTAATAATCCCTTTTTTTGTAACTAACAAAAGATAGTCTGTTGCGACGAATTCGTTTACAGGGATAACTGCTGCAACTTTCTCTGTTGATTCCATTTGCACAAGATTAACAAGGGCTTTTCCTTTTGCTTGTCGGGAACCTTCTGGCATTTTATAGACTTTGAGCCAATATACTTTTCCTTTGTCAGTAAAAATAAGTAAATGGGAGTGCGTGTTTGCAATGAAGAGATGTTCAACAATATCTTCTTCTTTCATACTTGTACCAATAACTCCTTTTCCTCCTCTATTTTGGACTTTATAGGTATCAATAGGTAGTCGTTTTGCATAGCCAGATTTGGTGATGGTTACAACTTGATTTTCTTGCGGGATAAGATCTTCATCTTCAATTTCTTCATCTTCAACATATTCAATTTTTGTTCTTCGCGCATCACCGTATTGTTCTTTGAGTTGAATGAGTTCTTGTTTGATAATATTTTTAATTTTTTCATCACTTGCTAATATTGCTTTGAGTTCTGCGATAAGTCTAATTGTTGTGTCGTAATCTTCTCTGATTTTTCCTTGCTCAAGGTTAGTAAGTTTTTGTAGTTTCATATCAAGAATTGCTTGTGCTTGTTCTTCACTAAATGTGTAAGTACTCATTAATTCGTCTTTTGCATCTTGTGCTGCTTTTGCTTGCTTAATGAGTGTTATGACTGCATCGATGTTATCCAACGCCTTGGTGAGTCCTTCAAGTAAATGTGCTTTTTTCTCTGCTTTTTTAAGTTCAAATATTGTTCTTCTCGTCACGACTTCTTTTCGATGGTTGATAAAATGTTGAATTATTTCTTTAAGATTAAGTACTTTTGGTTCTTTGTCGACAATCGCAAGAAAAATAATACTTAATGTTGTTTGAAGTCTTGAATGTTTAAGTAATTGATTTTGCACGACATCTGTATTTGCGTCTTTTTTAAGTTCGATAACTATGCGCATACCTGTTCTATCAGATTCATCTCTAATATCTCGAATATGTTCAATTCGTTCTTCTCTTACACCTTCTGCGATTTGTTCAATAAGTGTTGTTTTGTTTACTTGATAGGGAATTTCAGTAATAATGATTGCATCTTGTCCACGCACTTGTTCAATGTGTATAGTTGCTCGGACGCGCACTTTTCCTCGTCCACTATTATATGCTTGCATAACGCCCGCAGTTCCTATAATTTTGCCGCCTGTTGGGAAGTCAGGCGCTTTGATATATGCTGTAAGATCGAGTATGCCAAGTTCTTCATCGTTAATGAGTGCCACAATTGCATCGATAACTTCTGAAAGGTTATGTGGCGGAATATTTGTTGCCATTCCCACAGCTATTCCGTTTGATCCGTTAACTAAAAGATTAGGCATGCTGTTTGGAAGTACGCTTGGCTCTTCTAGACTTTCATCAAAGTTTGGTCGAAAATCAATAGTTTCTTTTTCAATATCAGTAAGCATTGATGTGCTGATTTTTGCAAGTTTTGCTTCTGTATAACGCATTGCTGCTGCGCTATCTCCATCGATACTTCCAAAGTTTCCTTGTCCTTTAATGAGTGGGTATCGAAGTGCGAAGTCTTGCGCCATTCGGACTAAACTTTCATAGACTGCGCTATCTCCATGAGGATGATATTTACCTAATACTTCACCTACTATTCTTGCTGATTTTTTAAATGATTTAGAAAAGGTGATGCCCATCTCATTCATTGCATAAAGAATGCGTCGATGGACTGGTTTAAGTCCGTCTCGAACATCTGGAAGGGCTCGACCGACAATAACAGACATAGCATAATCTAAATATGCTGTTTTCATTTCTTTTTCAATAGTTGCCAAGAGAATTTGGTCTTTTTTTTTGTCTTGTTTATCGCTTTGTTCTTCCATTCGCACACGCCTTAATTTTGCTTGAATTCTCTGTTAAAACAGAATAATCATCGATTTATAAGTCTTACGGATAGGCCTTTTCTAGAGTGGTTTTTAGGTAGTTTTTAGGCCTCTTCTGTTTTAATAAATGTGTCTTGATTAACTGCGAAATTTCGACCACAATAGACACATGTTTTTCGTTTAGAAATAAGATTATTTCGAGGTTCGTATCGCATAGTTTGTTTGCATTTTGGACAGCGCACTAGAACAATCATAAATAATCGTCCTCTTTTTGATCTTCTGTTTTTTCAGCAAACTTTTCCATTGTACTTAATGGATTTTCTTCAGCTTCTTGTTGAGTTTTTTGTTTTTCTTCTTCTCGTTCTTCTGTTGAGTCTTGAGATGTTTCTTCTTGTTCTATTATGTTGTTTGCTTCTTCTTGTTCTTTTCGTTCTCTATTTGGAAGTTTATGTTCTTCCACTCGTTTGCTAATTTGATTGATACTTTCATCTATTCGTGCTAAGAATGTTTTTTCTTCTTGTTCATCTTCTTTTGTTTTTTCTCGTGTTCGCGGAGCGACATCGACAACGTCAAGTTCTCCAAGATGCGTTTTATCTTCTTCTTTTTTTTCTTCTTGTTCTTTCTTTTCTAATTTAACGTCTATGATTTCTAAGTCGCCAAGCGTCTTTTGTTTTTCTCGAAGTTTAGAGAATACGTCTTGGATTTCTTCATCGCCTTCAACATCAAAATAGTTGTAGAATTTATCAGTGATTTTAATAAGAAAGCTTCGTCCACGTTCTTCTTTTGTAACAAATTTTTGTTTTGTTAATTCTTTGATATGTTCATATGCGCTTTGCCCTCTCATATGAATAATATCTGCTTGAAGAACCGGGCTTTTGTATGCTATCACTGCAAGTGTACGGAGTACTGGAGAAGGTAATTCTGTTTCGCTAACGATACTTTCTACATCTTTGAGATATTTTCCTCGAACAGTCATTTTCCAGCGATTATTATGTAAAGAAATAATAAGACTACCCATTCGTCCATCAAGATCTTTTTGTAAATAAGAAAGCGATTTTTTTATTGTTGCAAGGTTTGCTTCACAGTAACCAGCGAGTTCTTCTTCAGTGACGCCTTTTCCTGATGCAAATAATATTGCTTCAATACGGTTACGTAAGTCTTCCATTGTTACCTTGAGGATATAACTTGATATTTGTTTTTATCCTTTTTAATTTTTTTCTCTTTAATGAGTGCTTCAAGGAATTGTTCAGTATGTTCGCTGGTCATACCTATTCGTTTTGCTATTTGTTCTAATTCTGCCGATTCTTTAAGTACTAGGAGTATTGCATTTCTTGTCATTGCGTTAAAATTTCTAACTAATCCTTGATATTGGCTACCTAGTGCTTTATGGTTAACACCTATTTCATGTAGTCGAGAAAGTAAATCGTTATACCAATTAGTAAGTTCTTTTTGCTCGATAGTAATTTGTGATGGCTCAAGAATCTCAAGCGATGCTGGTGTAAAGTTAATACAAAGCCAGGTAAGTTTTTCTGCGTTTGGCACGAGTAGTTCAGTTTCAGCTATTGCGCCAAAAACACCATCTTCAACTTCTTCTGCTTCATCATAATCTTCAGAAACAAAAACGAGCTCTTCATCTTGTTTTATTTTTTCAACAAATGATTTTACTGTTGTTTGAACATGTTCTTTTGGTCGACCGACTACTTCGAACATAACACGAACGTATAGATAATTATCATCAATATATTTCTTTATTTCTTTAGAGTTCATAATTTCCAGTCTAACAAGTCTGATTTTATAAACCTATTGGTCTTGCTCTATTCTCGTTTTTCGAGCAGTAAAGAGCTTGTATGACAAAATGCTTGTTAAACTAAGTATGCAAAGGCCAATAAGAATGATGTGCATTGTTTGTTTTTGTTGTCTTGTAGTGTTGCTGACAATAGCAAATCCGGTGAGCTCATTACTATCATTTTGTATGGGTGTTATTTTTGGAAGAAGTAATGAGCTAACATTGACCTCGTTTGTTTGTTGTTTATTTGTTTGAGTTGTTGTTTGATTACTTGCTGTTTCTTCTTGCTTGTCTATAGTTGTTTCTTGTGGTGGAAAAAGTATTTCTGCTGTTGCCGTAACGCCAAGCCCCTCGCAAAACAAGATTCCTTTCTCACTTTTTGCTGATAAATGCAGGGTAGTTGATATTTTTTGATTTTTTGTTAATAGTTTTATTTTACTATCGTCTTGTATTCGCCTATTTTGCTGATCTGTATATTTGCAGGTAACTGTTGTTTTACGACTATTTCCTCGTTGGAGTGTGAGTAATACGATTGCCTCATCTTCTTGTAGAGTAATTGTTGAAATAGTAATATTTTCAATAAATTCTTCGTTAAGTTCATATAAGTTTATTGTTTCGTCTATGATTGGTTCTTCATAATTTCTATTTTGAACAACAATAATTTTTTCTTCTTTTTGTATACTACATTCATCTTCAAATACTGCATAGATAAAATATACTCGTTCTTGCGCATCTATTGATTTCCACGTGTGTGTTTTTGTATGAAGGTTGTTGGTGGTATAATTTTTTTTAATACTCTGTCCGTAAAGATCTTTAATTTCATAGGTGATACTAAATGATTCGCTAAGGGGAGAGATATAAAATTGCATATTCATTTTTTCACCAACAGCATAGATGTCTTTATCAGTGTATATGTGGGCATACTCAAAGCAGTTCGCACTTGAGTTTTGACTTAAGTTTTGTTCAGTTGTTGTTTTATTTTCTTCTGTATTATTGAGCTGGATGTTGTTTGTTATGTTTGTCGTGCTTGTTGTGTTTGTACTATTGTTTTTTTCTATTGTATTATTTATGTTGATATTGTTTGTACTTGTGTTGTTTGTTATGTTTGTTGTATTTGCACTATCATTTTTTAATGTGGTGTTTAGGGTATTTGTCAAGTTATCTTCTGTATTGTTTGCTATTGTTGTGTTGTTTATGCTTGTGTTATTGCTTGTAGATTCTAAAGAATTATTTTCTGCTAAAATTGGCGAGCAATTGCCTTGGATGCTCCACCACAAGGTTTGATTTTGATATTCTATTCCTATAGTGTATGTTTGGTTTGTTGTAATTTGACTAAAACTTGTTTTTGTGGCCGTATACAAATTGAGGTTTTTATGTACGTCTATCTTACTAAGCAAGTTGTCTTGTGTTCTTGTTTCTTGTGTATACGTAAATGCAAGACGTTCGATGCCAACGCTATAATTGAGTCGGTCAATACGAAATAAATTTTCTTCAAGTCCGCAAGCATGGTTTTGTAAAAGTGTAAATGAGATTGTTTCGTTTTTAACAATGAGTGTTTGCGCGTTCTGAGCAATAACTGGTGTAACAAGTAGGCAAAACAATAGCATAATAATTATTTTTGTCTTACGTTTCATGTACTGTTATGTACAGGTGCTGCTTAAAATTCATAACGGCGTTTTTTCCGGAATATTTTCAAGAATAAGCGCTTCTCTACAAAAATTGTTTCTTTGTAAGGGTAACAAAACTTTTAATAGTCTTAGGAGCTATTTCTTTAAAAAGAGGTTGTAGGGTGTCATTTAAAGGATTGTTTAAAAAGAAAGATACTGTTGCTAGTGCAAACAAGGTTCTTTCAGATAGTTTGGCAAATACGGCTTCTAAAATGCATGACTCGTTAACAAATGATTCCATGTCTGCAACGTCTAATTTGTCGCAAGAATTAGATTCGGCCACTCAATTCAACTTGCATACCTCTGCTTCTGCTGTTGCAGATACTTCTGCTCAGGACCCATCCTCGCCTCCTGCATCTACAACTCCGCCTTCTAATGAGATAACTTCTTTGGATGCAACGGACACAGAAAATAACTCATTTAACCAAGATATGCACCCATTACAAGATACACCAACACCAGAGCTTACTACTTCTCCTGAAGCAGCTATTCCTCTTGATTCAGTCACTCCTTCTGCGCCCAAAGCTGCATCCGCATTAGCTAATACTGCGAGTTCTTCAGTTTCTGAAGAGCAAGTATCTTCATCTTCTTCATCCTTATCAACTGATGTTGCGCCGCTAGAAACGACTGCTTCGGAAGAGCAATCAACAGAGCAGCTTGTTGGTCAACCAATAAATGATGTAAAGCAACAAACTGATGTGGCTCAGGATAATGAATTAACCGCAATTATTCCTGCAAAAGAGGGTACAACAGAAGATGATGTATTGTCCACGCAAGGTAGTGCTTCTTCAAACAAGAGCGTATCTTCAAATGTATCTTCAGATGCATCAGCAACGAATAATCAGTCGCTTGCAGATGTAATGGCCTATCCTGCTCGGCCTGGTTCTGGAAAGATATTTGAAGGAATTTATGTAAAAAAAGAGAGGTATGTAGAACTTCTTTCTGCGTTACGCTCTACACAAGAAATGTTAGGTGAGCAATTATCAACTCAAGAGCGGCTTTTGGAAATAGAAGAACAAGTCACAACTAATTTAGATCATGCAGAAGTATTTTTACGTAGTTCATTTGAAAAAATTATGACGATAGAATCATTAACAAAAAGGTGTTAACTATGAGCAAAAAACCTCCTATGTTTATTAAAATTGGCGAGTACAAAGATGTATTACATACCATTGATGATCTCAAAAAAGAGTTGGGCGATGTTCGCGCAACACTTGATGAAATAAAAAATCTTCGAGAGGAAGAAGAACAAACGCTTGCTGCCTGGGAAGAAAATATGCAAGAAGCTGAAGAGCGATTATTAGAGCTTGATAAAACATTATTTGAACCGGATGTATAATTATGGCAGATGAATATTTTGTACGAATTGATGACCCGTCGCGTGTTGAATTAGAGCGATTACAAATAGCAAAACAAGTACTTCTCTTAACAAGCCAATATTTACTAGTAAAAGATATTCGTGAACGAAAACAGCATTTATTAAATCATCTTCGAAAACAAACAAAATCAGTTATTGATTCATTTAATTATATGGAAAAAATTCTTCCGCATAAAGATTTGCTAGTTGAGGAAGTAAAAAATGCGGTAAAACAAAGTGATTCTACTAAAAAAAATGCAAAAAAAGATTCAAGGACGCTCACTAAATCAATTCCTCTTGCAGGAAATAAACTGGATAAGCTTCAGGAAGCAATAGCACTTATTGAAAAAAAGATTGATAGTCTTGACTTGTAGAAGTTTTTATAAACGGTTTCTTATTCTTTTCACTTAATATAAATAATTTCGCGGGGATGCCGGAGTGGTCAAACGGGCCGGACTCAAAATCCGGTAGCTTAGTGCTTACGTGGGTTCGAAACCCTCTCCTCGCATTTTTGTTGTTAAAAATGCGTTGGGAGAGACCAGAAAATCTTTTTGGTTTTCGCTGCCTCTCCTTGCATTTTTGTTGTTAAAAATGCGTTGGGAGAGACCAGAAAATCTTTTTGGTTTTCGCTGCCTCTCCTCGCAGGTTTCTTAGAAAGAAACCTGGCAAAGAACAAGTAGGTTTTGCTTCGCTCAAGCCTATACACAATTACAATGACTTTCACACTTATTCCTCTTGGCGGGGTTAATGAAATTGGTCGGAATTGTTTTGCACTTGATATTGATGGCAAGATAATTATTCTTGATATGGGTTTTCATCTCGAGCGATTTGTAGAACTTACAGAAACTGATTTTCCGCAAAAGAAACATTCAGTAAGACGATTTATTACTGCTGGCGCGCTTCCCGATATTCGCCATTTAAGAAAACGCAAGCATGATGTTGTGGGTATTATTTGTTCTCATGCGCATTTAGACCATGTTGCAGGTATTCCTTTTTTAGCGAATCGTTTTAATTGTAGCGTGCATGCAACCCCCTTTACAGGACAACTTATTCGCTCGCTTGCACAAGACCGAGGAAAGCAAGTTACTGTTGTTGAGCACGAGCAAAAAAGTACATTCGTTATTAATGATATAACTATTGAATTTATTCCCGTTGCGCATTCCACGCCACATTCGGTTGTAATTGCAGTCCACACAAAAGATGGTGTAGTTCTTTACGCAAATGATTTTAAAAATGATCAGCATCCTCCGTTTGAGAATCCAACAGATATAACTCGTTTGCAAGAACTTAAGGGTAAGGTAAAACTTCTTATTCTTGATTCTTTGTATGCGCCGAGAAATGAACATGCTCCTTCGGAGTTTTGTGTGCAAGAGCAACTTAATGATTTGGTACCAAAACTAACTTCTCATCGCGCAATTATTGCTTCAACTTTTTCTTCACATATTTATCGTTTGAAAGAATTATGTGCTATTGCTGATACGCTAAAGCGTAAAGTTGTTTTTATCGGACGTTCTCTTGCTCGCTATATTACTGCAGCAAAAAATGCTGATGTTGTTAATTTAGAAAAGCGAGGCATTGTTCTTAAATATGCAAGTCAAGCAAAAGTTTTTTTTGAGAAACTTCATAATCCTCAAGATTATTTTTTAATTGTAACGGGTCATCAGGGCGAACCACAAGCGGTCTTAAATCGTATGGCTGACGGATTATTTCCATTTACTAAAGAAGATGTAGTTATTTTTTCTTGTCAAATTATTCCTGTTCCCATTTCTATTAAACACAGGCAATTATTAGAAGATAAACTCCATAAGAAAAAGGTATCTATGTTTACCGATGTTCATGTTTCAGGTCATGCCTTTGCAAAAGATCATCGGTTTTTGGTTTCTCTTCTTGAGCCAGAATTAGTTGTTCCAGTTCATGGAGAACCTCATATGATTAAAGCAATGCAAAAGATTACTCAAGTTCATACTCAGGCAAAAT
>JAIPJP010000007.1 GCA_021734105.1 Candidatus Woesearchaeota archaeon | reverse complement strand
AGAAAAACGCGCAAAAATAGAAAAACTCAAACAACAGCGTGACGCAAAAATAGAAGCCTATCGCAACGGTAGTAAAAAGCCGCCTTTCTTAGGATTTTTCATGAATAATATTTCTTTATACATTATGGGGGCTGTTGATTTTGCACTGGGCTGGATACCATTTGTTGGTGATTTTATTTCATTTGGTATTTCAGCATTTATTTGGTTTATTCCTTGTCTTATTCTTTTTGATTTAATGACGTACATTAAGATTTTAGGATTTTTGTTCGTTGACTTGTTTATAGGATTAATTCCGGGAGTGGGCGATTTAGCAGATTTAGCTCCTGAAATTCTTTTAGCAAAATGGGGACCTCCGGCTCAATTAAGAAAATCATGGGAAAGTAAACTACCAGGAGTACTTGAAAGAATACGACAAGATTATGATCGTAAAATAGCAATTGTTCAAGCTGACGAGAAAAGCAAACTCGATAAACGACTTGCCCGAATACGAGGACATTTTAGCGGCCTTGCAGCAGAAAATCAGAAGATAGTTTTTTTACTAGCATTTATTGGTATTATTGTTTTAGGACCGTTTGGTGTCGGGGCATTTTCAGAAACACAAATTCTTTCCTCACTGCCAGTTGTTGGTGTTATTATTTTACTTTTATTATTAGGAACTAAACTAGGAATGCTCGAACAAAAAGAAATGTTTGGTTTAATACTTTTTATGGCACTTAATGTTTTACTTAGTGTGATGCTCAAAGCAAATGACTTTTTATCCAGTATTTTTAAAGATAATACTGTTATTGTTATGATACTCTTTGCTGTTTTTAGTTTATTATTCGTTCTGAAAACAATGGACCTAGTAAACACAAAAACAATTATTATTATTATGGTTCTTCTTATTTTAGGATTATCCAGTTTTAATATGATTGGTTATTTTTCAGGAAATCAATTTCAAGCAGATAAAGAACAAACAGTTGCGCAACGAGAGGCCTCATGGGAAGATGCGAATCTACTAGAAAAATTACAATTATGGGTTGCCGAACAAAAACTCAAAGGAAGTGGCGAGTATCTTCCAGATGGAGAAACAGAATCAACGTATGAATTTATGGGTGTACGAATGGAAAACCCAGACCCTTTTAAAGATATATTTTATTCAACAGAACCTGTGCAAATAGATATTGACTATGCAGCAAACTCATATGAACCCATAAGTATTTCTACAAGCTGTCGAACAGGAACGTATATGGGCGAAATACAACCAAGCTATCCTGTAGAAGCAACAGCAAGTTTTTTTCCGCGAGTCAGTTGTATTTTTGAAAAACTTCCTGTGGGAACACATAATGTTGCTGTTAAAGGAGTGTATAATTATCGTTCAACAGTACGATTACCCATTCAAATTATTTCAACAGACTTTGAAACTATTCTTCTCGCTCACAAAAAAGACGCGGGAACAACACTTGATTTGCAAGAGTTCTTAGAAGAATCAAAAGCAATCACTAGTGCAGGACCAATACAAATAGGTGTATCAAACACTAAAGAAATGGGTGCGAATGTTTTAAGGATGCCTATTGCAATGGATGAAGACTCAATTATTTCGCAAGGTCAAGATAACCGTGTACACCGACTTAAGTTTCAACTTCAATTATCCCATGATGATGAAAATGGTAAACAAAAAATAGAACGCGTGACTAAAGCGCAATTTAACATGCCAGAAGGACTAGCTATTTCAAATTGTAATTTCGCACCAGATTTCGACCTGCAACCGTTAACAGAAGACGGTCGATGGATTTACACTGTTATTGATAATTTTAATAAGTGGGAAATTTTTACAACAATTGAATGTGATGTAGGTGTTGATAAACAATATGCAGACGTGTTTTTTCCAGAAGGCGTTGACTGGAGCAAATCAACGATGCTTTTTACTGTTGATTATGATTATAGTATTCAAAAATCAGCAATTGTGAGGGTGGAAGCATGAAACGATTATTATTGCTTTTACTCGTGCTTATTTTATTTCTAGCAAGTTGTACTTCAGGACCTGTTTTTGATAGACGATCAAGCTTTACCCAAGTAGATTATTTTACTGGTAAAGAAGGGCTTTCTATTTCTTTTTTAGAACAAGCACCTCCGGATAAAGTTTTTGAAGGAGCGCCTCTTGATGTTCAGCTCCTTGTTGAAAACAAAGGATCATTTGACATTACTGATGATTATATGGCCTCATTTCACTTAACATTTGACACGTTGGAAATGCTTCGACAAACAACATCTGCACAAGACAGTATAAAGCCAGTCACAACGCAATTACAAATTCATGGCAAATCAACAGCATATCCTGAAGGCGAGCTTTATTATTTATTTAGTGAAGATAATGAGCAATACTATGATCGATATGGAGGCTCTGTGGTTACTTTTAATGCAAAACCAATTGTAGCAAATTTTGAAAAAAATCAAGCAACATTTTATGCAACTGCCTGCTATCCCTACAAAACATTTTTTTCAGACGATGTCTGCATTGATACCGACCCACAAAATGTCGATGTCCGCCAAAAAGTATGTGAGGCAGAAGATAAAAGTTATTCTAAAGGCCAAGGAGCGCCAGTAGCAATTACTGCAATTGAAACGAATATGGTACCTAGAGGCACCTATGTACTTCCCCAATTTGTCGTGCACATCGAGCATTATGGTGATGGAATAGTTTCTGACTTTATTATTGATACTAATGGTGCTTGTAAAGAAATTACTTCAACAGCTGTAAATACTTTTAAAATAGATGCGCGTTTGGGAAATGATTCTTTAGCTTGTTATCCGGAAGTTGTGCGCTTTAGAGATGGAGAAGCAGAAACAGTCTGTAAATTAGAAACAAATTCCATTGACTTAGTAAGTACGAATTATTTATCATCGCTTGTAATAGAACTTTCTTATTTATACACAGAAACTATTTCAAAAGATCTTATTGTAGAACGAATACGACCATTAAATCTTTTTGAAGAAACAGAATTCACAGAAGACTTTTGTCATTCATGGGAGGTTTTTATTCCAGGAGTAGATCGAAATAAAGGAAAATGTATTTCGAAATGTGAAGCTTACGCAATGCAACAAAACACACAACCATTTAGAGATGTTGCACTAAATGATGATCTTAACAATCCACAAGCGAATACTTGGCCTATTTTACAACAAGGAGTTTCTAATCAAGAACTTGCTAGCGCGTGGGATACGCTTAATTGTGTGTATGGCGATGAAAGTCTTTGCCGACAAAACCCTTCAACTTGTATTTTAGCAAATGATTTTTGTCAACCAGGAACGTTTTGTGGATGGCCGACTTGTTTTGAGCGAAATAATAAACCGCGAGTGGAAGAAATAACTGCTACTGATTCATTTATATCTTGGTCTTGTAGAGATGCAGATGATACTATAACGCTTGATCCTCAACAAACCTGTGGTTGTGACACTATTGCTTATTGGACATTTGTAGAAAAACGAATCTTGCAAACTCTTGTTAACGGAGAAATTCCTGGTTGCGAGGATATTCCTGATTTTAAATATGCAGAAAACGAAGTAGAAGGATCTTATGATTCTAATTATAAAGCAATGGATTTTCAAATAGCAACGCCATCATATAATTCAGATGAGACAACAATTTGCCTTAAAGTTGTTGATAAACAAGGAAATGCTGCTTATCAGCGTGTTAACAACTTAAATAGATAATCATAACCAAATAATATATAAATACTTGATTATCATATAAAGAGTGTGAGGACTATGAGACTACCTATACTATTAACGATTTTACTGGTATCCCTGCTTTTTTTAAGCGCTTGTTCAGGAGGAGCATTTCCTGGAGCCAATAGAGATAACCCTAATAAGGATTATTATAGGGGTACGGAAGGAGTTTATATGCGATTTTCAGATCCGTCAAGTCCACCGCCAAACCTATATTATTATCAAGGTGCATCACGGAGCGAAAATGGTTTTCAAGTTCTTGTAGATTTGCAAAATAGAGGCTCTTCGTGGACAAAAGGAGGACTTTATGTTTCAGGATATAATCCTTATATGATTGAATTTGATGGCGTTATGATAGCTAAATATGGCGGGAGTTGGCAAGATTGCCATCTTGATTTAGGTTCATTAGGCGGAACTGCAACAGGACTACTTCGATGCTCAGAACTAGGTCTTGACGGCTATGCAAATCAAGCAGGCGCAGGTCTACGAGTAAATAGTGTAGGCTCTTTACTTCAGCAATTTGGCCTTGCAAAACAAGATACGCTTTTTAACAATATTATTGAAAATGTTGGTTTTAGTCTTGAAAATGATGGCTTAGGGGGACAAGTAAGTGTGAATTTACAAGATATTATTGATATTGACTTTATGAATCATGGAACTGGCATGCTAGTTTTAATTGATAGACTTTCCTTAGACAACTATAATGGTTATGAATATGTCCTTGCACCAAACAGCCCAGAATATCCGGGTGGAGAAAGTGATGTTGTTGCATTTGATGGAAATGTAGTTGGCTGGCAAACAGGAGATGACCGAGCAGATGCGTCGTTTATGGTAACAAATTGTTATGCGTACGCAACATATGCAAATCCTCAAATTTGTGTTGATCCAGATCCTTATAGCGAAAACAGAAAAGTTTGCACGCCAAAGAAAATCACTTATAATGGTGGTAATGGTGCGCCAGTTGCTGTAACGACCGTTGAACAAGAAAACACAAAACGAGGTATTTATTTCACTATTAATTTTAAGAACGTTGGCGATGGGAGTGTCTTTGACTTTGGTTATTTAGAACGATGCAGTCCTTATTATCCAGGAAAACTCACTTCGCAACAACTTGATAAGATTTATTTACTTGATGTGCGGGTGAATGATCAACAACTTGATTGTACGCCAAAACGAGGAGAAGGAATTAGACTTGTTAACGGTCAAGGAAGTGTACGATGTTATTATTCATATGAGTATTTGACATCAACGTCAGCTTATGAAGCGCCATTACACATAGAAGCAGCTTATGGCTATGCAGAATATATACAACGAAATTCCATTATCACTCTAGCAAATTAATGAATTGGAGGAATTATTACTATGAAAACTAATACCATACTCTTGATTGTTTTAACAACTCTTATGCTCTTTGTTACAGCATGTAGTGGTGGCGAAACAAATACGGGAAGCACAAATCCCTATGTGGGTGGAACTAAAGGAATACAAGTAGAATTTGTTGAAGGTATGCCGCCAACACAAGAAGGTGCAATTCTTGACGCAGGAAAAACACCGTTTAGCATTGGGACAAAACTTACTAATGTCGGAGAACATAATATTGCGGAAGGTGATTTCTTGGAGTTACGACTCAAAGGTATTCTTGCTGAACAATTTGATATCACGCCAAATGATATGATTATACAACTCGAAGATCCGCTTCCAGGAGCAAAAAAAGGTTCTGATGGTTCAACACAACAAGGACAATTTACAACGCTCTCATTTGATAATTTACGTTACTTACCGGACTCTCGAGGAGATTTACAAAAAACATTCCAAGTCGAACTTTGCTACGATTATAGTACATCAACAACAACTGCAATTTGTTTAGCTGGAGATACGACGAATGCAATTACTAATCCTAACGCACAAGAAATTTGTAAAATCTCTAGTTTACAAACGACGATGAATTCTGGCGGACCTTTGCAAATAAAAGATTTTAAACAAATTCCTCAAGGAGACGATAAAATAAGTGTTACGTTTACTATTTCCTTAGTAGATACTGTTGGAAAAATTTTCAAACAAGGAAGCAGTAATGGTTGTGATTTAAGTATTACCAATACGGATAAAAATATTGTTCATTTAACATTGTCTTTACCTGATGAAAGCAACGCACAAATTAATTGTCCGGGAATCTCAGGAGGCTTTGGTAGCATTGCACAAGGCGATATTAATTTATATGATGGTGGTCCTCGAGTAGTTACTTGCACAATTCAAGGAAATGCCCCTGCAGATGTTATCTATGAAGATCTTTTAAATATAGACCTTGATTATCGTTTTGGACAAACGGACCAAATGTCTATAACCATTAAGGATTTAGGAACATCGAGTAGTTAGAATTAATTTTTTTCTTTCTTTTTTTTAGATTTTTTATTCTCCAAACGTATTTAGTTATTTTTTATTGTTACTCGTTTTCAACGAGGAGAATAAGATTAGCAAGTAAAGACTCTAATTGAATGTATTCATCGCTACCTTCAACCATTCGAAATTCTGTTTCGCCACAGGCTTTCACAAAATCAAGTTTGGTATGTTTGTTAAAACCAGTAGCATTCCAAATTTCTTTTTGCAACTGAATAACTATATCAAGACCACTCATGCCATATTGGAGCATAATATTAAGAAGCACTTTTCGAGCTATATTAAAATCTTTTTTAGCACATGCGTCGAATACGTGCTCAAGTTCTTTAGGTTTAGCTAATGAGGCAATAGAAAATACTGCATCTTCGGTGATTGTTTTATCAAACGTTGCTGTACTTTGCAAAATATTTTCAACGCGACGAAGATCACCATGACTTGCTTCATAAATAGCTTGTTTAGCGTCATTACTAATGGTTAAGTCTTCTTGTTGAGCAATAACATCGATGAGTTTGAAAATCTCTTCTTTTTCAATTGGTTTAAATTTAAATACTGCACAACGTGATTGAATAGGATCAATAATTTTAGAAGAATAATTACATGAAAGAATAAAACGACATGATGCAGTGTAGTTTTCCATGGTTCGACGTAGTGCTTGTTGCGCTTCTTTCGTTAACGCGTCACACTCATCAAGATAAATAATTTTAAAAGGCACATCGCCTAGCGCTTTAGTTCTTGCAAAGTCCTTAACTTTATTTCGAATAACATCAATACCGCGCTCATCACTAGCATTAAGCTCAAGGAAATTATCGCTCCAAGAATCACCAAATAATTGCTTAGCAACAACAAGCGAAAGGGTTGTTTTACCAACGCCAGCAGGACCAGCAAATAATACGTGAGGCATGTTTTTTTCTTTTACAAACGCTTTGAGTTTTCCAACTACATGCACTTGACCACGAACTTGATTAAACGTTTGAGGTCTATATTTTTCAGTCCAAATAGTGCTTTCTTTCATAATTAGTTGTAATGAGAAACACTATATAATAGTTTTGCTAAAACAATAATAAGAAATAGGGAAAAAAGAAATAAAGACCTTGTATCATTCAGGGGGTAGCGTTCGTCAAACATTAAATAATGTCTTCCTCAGCTACTACAAGGAAATCACCCATTGCAATAACTGCACTGAAAGGAATAAGTGCTTCGCCTTCCTTTGTCTTTTCTAGCTCGAGCTTTTTAGTATACACCGTTGGTTCACGAAGAACTATATGGATGAGCTCGCCAGAGGAAGTTTCAAAAATGATATCTCCCACTTCGCCGAACCGCTTACCGGTCTTTGAAACCACTGTCTTATTAATGAGTTGCTTTGAGAATTTTTTTTCGTCATCAGCCATGAGTATAACCCCTAAACACAATACTACTACCAATTAGGAGGAGTATTTAAACCTTTCGAATACGAAGCCTCTCTTAGGGTCTTTACAACATATTTGCAGAGGTTTTTAGATCTTTTTTACAAGAATAAGACCTTGATTAGATTGTGCGACCATAACTTTATCATCGGGCTTTAAATTATCTTTTGAGAATATATTATTGCTCATTCTTACTGCTTGAAATGTTTCTGGATCAAGCACGAGCAGTTCAGGAATAGTTGCTGCAACCTGTGTTTCTTGAAGTGTTGCAACCTTAATATCTTTAGCAAATTTATATTCAAATGCCATGCTTTTACCTGTTAATAAATCAACGCCTTGAGAAATTTTGCCTAGTCGCTTGATAAGCACGATTTTTTGTTCCTCTTTACGTCGAGCACCAACAGGAATGAAAAAAATAACATCGCCTACTTGATAAGAAGGTAATTCTACTATTACATTTAGACGATAAATATTCTTTGATGTTTGATGATTATGAGAAAATAATTGGGGATTGAGCTTTAAGTTCCCACCAAACTTTGCATGAATTTTTTGTGCAAGTAAACGAATGTATGATTTATTAGTTAAGTATAAGTCAACACCCGTTTTTGTTTCTACACTTTTTGTAATAAAAACTCCCTTATGAGCAATTTTTTTTAACTCTTGTTCAATAAATGAAAAGACCGTTTTAGAGCTGTTACGCAGTTGCAAAATACCTTCGTAATATTGTGTTTTTTCTTTCTGACCAAAATCACATTGCATATATGAAAGCTTTACAGGAAGCCTTACTTGTTGACCATTAATTTCTGCAAGCGCGTGTAGTGTTGTTTTATTTTTTGACTTGGGCTCAAAAGAAAAAGGCTCAAGTGTTAGAGTGATTTTTTTACCTACGGCTTCTTGAACGCGTTTGATAATAACTTCTTCTAAATCATTAAAAGGAATCCAGCGACTTTTGTAGTACTCTCTATTAAACTCAGAAACTTGAACTAAGGGTGTTTTATAATTAAGCTTTTTAACTACGCAATCGCTGCAAAAAACACCTGATTCAATAGCTACGCCGCATTTTGGACAGAATCGCTTTGTCATACAAGAAAAGAATGAAAAGTTCTTTATAAATACACCCTTCGTTAAATCTTGTTCTTTATTATTGTATTGCTCTTAAAAATAATTCTTTACTGCATGCCTGATTGTATTTTCTGAACAAAGAATTGTTATAAGGCGTTTTTACTAAAGAATTTTCATTGTCTACTACGAAGAGATGCTTATTTGCTTTGCAAGGATTAAGTTTTAGTATCATCTACAACAAATTCAATACCGTTGTAGCAAAGCGGACCACATCATTGCCGTTTGTATTTCTTAACAAACCTTTCAAGTGACGAACCAAGTGTCTCCTTAGTAAATCCGTCTTTTTTATAACAACCTTTTTATAGTCTTTCTTAGTCTACGTACTAGATGAAAGCGATGAAACCTGGTAAAGCGAAGCGCAATACACCAAAACGATACAAAAAAAGCACTGTCGAAATGAATTTTTTTCAACGAGCATGGCATTTTATTTGGTATGATGACTCTGCGTTGAGTTGGATAGCAAATATTCTTATCGCATTTATTCTTATCAAATTTATTGTTTATCCACTTCTTGGTTTAGCTTTAGGAAGTGAACTTCCGGTTGTTGCTGTTATTACTTCAAGTATGGATCATCAACCCACAAAAAATTGTTTAATTAGTACACCTGACGGACAATGTTTGCAAGAACAACAAGATAGTTACTTGCTTTGTACAAAAGAATTTAATGAAAAAGTTCATTTGAATAAAGATGAATATTGGCTTTCGTGTGGTGATTGGTATGAAGATAAAGGCATTACAAAAGATATGTTTTTTGATTTTCCTTTGAAGAATGGTTTTAAGAAAGGAGATGTTATTGTTCTTACACGAGCAACCCCTGAAAAATTAGATGTGGGAGATGTCTTGGTTTTTCATTCTGATAGACCATATCCTATTATTCATAGGATTGTTGCCATACAAGAAACAACGCAAGGTTATGTATTTACTACAAAAGGAGATCATAATGCAGATTCAATAAATAGAGATGGCTTTAATGAAGTAGAAATATATGCGGATCAATTAATTGGTCGAGGAGTAGTTCGCATACCCTTTGTTGGCTATCTAAAATTATTTTTTGTAGATTTTTTACGGCTTTTTGGCATAACGGCAGGCTGATGCGAGTTGCATGTTTATGGATAAAACAACATTACTAGCAGGTCCGCATATTGGTAGCGATGAAACGCTCAAAGGCGATACTTTTGGCGGTATAGTAGTTTGCGCTTGTTATAGCGAAGGCACAGAAGATTTTTTAGGGCTAGGCGTAAAAGATTCAAAAAAACTGACTAATGAGCAAATAGCTGCTATTGCAACACAACTTCTTAAGCAGTATCCTCAAAAGTTTGCATGGATTTCATTAGAACCAAAACACTATAATGAATTATTACGCACACATAATCAAACACAACTTCTTAATAAGCTTCATGAACAAGTAGCTCGTGATCTTTGGAAGCGGTTTGGCAAAGTTCCTTTTATTGTTGATAAATTTCCTGGATGTATAGTGGGTGATGTTGCTCAAACTCAAGCAGAGACGCTTTCGTTAGCTGTTGCAGCAGCGAGTATTGTAGCGCGACAAAAAGGAATGGAACAATTCGCAATGCTGCGTAAGCGAGCAGGATTTACTTTACCTTTAGGCTCAACGCATGTAGCACAAGCACTTAGCCAGATTATAGCTTCAGGAAAATCACCTTCTTTATTTGTTAAGCTTCATTTTAAAAATGTACAGCAAGCACTCCGACATGCAAGGAAGGGCCAAAAAACGCTTAGAGACGACTTTTAGCGCTTCTATCATGGTTTTTAATGAGCATAATCTTTATAAATGAAGGCACATCAATTCTTCATGGTGTGAGGGAATACTATTGACTCATATTTTACGAATGGAAATGAAGGGCTTTAAGTCCTTTGCAACAAAAACTGAAATTCTCTTTGATAAAGAGGAAGCTGATGAGCAAGGCAATAAATTTAATTGTATTCTCGGACCCAACGGTAGTGGTAAATCTAACGTTTTAGATGCTCTTTGTTTTGTACTTGGAAAAGCTGGAGCAAAAGGCCTTCGCGTAGAAAAATCAAGTAACCTTATCTATAATGGTGGTAAAACTAAAAAACCTGCAAAAGAAGGAGAAGTTTCTATTTGGTTTGATAACAAAAAAAGAGTTTTTTCCTCAGTTGATGCTGATGAAGTTAAGATTACTAGAATTATTAAAGGAAGTGGTCAGGGAGTCTATAAAGTTAATAATAAGACCACAACACGAACCGCAGTCGTTGATTTACTTAGTTTAGCAAGAATTAATCCTGATGGTTATAATATTATTCTGCAAGGGGATATTGTGCGACTTATAGAAATGAGTCCAAACGATCGAAGACAAATTATTGAAGAAATAGCGGGCATTAATGTTTATGAAGATAAAAAACAAAAAGCCGTACGAGAACTTACGCGTGTTGAAGAAAAACTTAATGAAGCGGATATCATTTTAGCTGAACGTGACTCTTATCTTAAAGAACTCAAAAAAGACAGAGATAAAGCACAAAAATACAAAAATTTAGAAGATAACAGAAAGCGAAATAAAAAAACGCTCATTGTTGATGCAATTGATCAACGAGAAAAACAAATAGCGAAAATTAATCAGGATATTGCTCAAAATAATGATAAAATAAAGAAATTAGAAGATGAGATAACAAATATCAGGTCGGATGTCGCTACGCGAAAAGAAGAGATTATCACCATTAATAACGAAATTGAAGCAAAAGGCGAAAAAGAACAAGTGAAGATGCATAAACTTGTTGAAGAACTCAAGGTAAGTGTTGCTGTTAATAAACAACGACTCCAAACAATTGATACTGAATTGGAAAAACTTGCTGCTCGACAACAAGAACTTAAAACAAGTCAACAAGAACTAGGCGATAAAACAAAAGACATAGAAAAACGAAAGGTAGAACTACAAAAAAGAATACGCATTAGAGAACAAGACCGCACACATATTGAAGAAAAAATCTCGAATTTTAAGAAAAAAAACAATCTTGAACAAGAAACAGATGCAGACAAACAAATTGATAAACTCGATAAGGAATTAGAACAAATTCAAGAAGAAATGAATGATTTGCGTCTTAAACAACAAGATATATTCAGAGAGAAAGATAAGGTCGATTTACAACTCCAAACTATTGATGATAAACTTGAAAAACTTGCGAGTATTAAAGCTGAACATACAAAAGAACTTGAACAACTCAAAGTCAAAAAACAAGAATTCAAAAAAGCGACAATAGAACTTTCAAAAGCATTATCTTCTTCATCAGATTATTCATCACAACTCGCAACTGCAAGAAGCAAACTACTTAGTCGACAAGAAGAACTTGCAAAGCTTGAAGCTAGGAAAGCAAATATTCTAGAATCTATTGCTGGAAGTAGTGCTATTAAAGCAATTTTGGAATTAAAGAAAAAAGAACCAGGTATTCATGGCACGGTTGGTGAATTAGCAAATGTAAAAGAAGGTATGAGTCTAGCACTTGAAGTTGCAGGAGGCAACAAAATTAAAGCACTTGTTGTTGAAGATGATAAAGTAGCTGCAAAATGTATTCGACATCTTAAAGAGAATAGACTTGGCGTTGCAACATTCTTACCTATGAATAAACTCAGAGCACCCCCTATAGATCAAGCTGTTCGTAATATGAAAGGAGCAGGAATTAAAGGTATGGCTCTAGATTTAATATCATTTAAACCACAATATAATAAAGTTTTTGAATATGTTTTTGGAAATACGCTTGTTGTAGAATCAATAGAAACTGCACGAAAGGTAGGTATTGGGAAATTTCGTATGGCAACAATAACTGGCGATATCGCAGAAACTAGTGGTGCTATGCAAGGTGGATTTCGTCAAGCAAAACAGCAAGGACTCTTCGGACAAGAAGAAGTTAATAAAAAAATTCAACAACTCGAAAGCGTTGTTGCCGATGAACAACAAGTTATTTCGCTTCTTGAACAAAAATCCTCTGAGAACGAAGAACTTATTACTCGCCTTCGAAATCTTAAAGGAGAACTTGAAGGAGATATAATTAAAACCGAAAAAGCATTACATCTGGATAGTGCCGATGCAGATTTAGATAAGGATGGTAAAAAAGCACTACAAGAACAAGCAAAAACATTAGACAAAGAAATTGATTCTATTCAAGAAATCATTAGCCAGAAAAATAAATCATTTGCAACACTTAAAATCGAAAGACAACAACTTAGGGATAAACTTACGGATCTTCGAAATCCAGCAAAACTAGCTGAACTTAAAACCTTTGAAGAAAAGAAAATAGAACTTTCCCAAGAAATTATCGCGCTTCAAAGCGATGCAAAACATGTAGCTGCAGAAGCAGAAACGATTATCGGTCCAGAAGAACGAAAAATTCTGGAAATTATGAAACAACACGAAAAAGAAGCAACAGGATTTAAAGCAGAAAAAGTAAAACTGCAAGAAACTATTAAACGTGATGAAACCGATTTAAAGGCGAAAGAAAAACAAGAAGCAGCATTTTACGCACAGTTTAAAGAATTGTTTACCAAACGATCAAAACTAACAGATCTAGTTAGTAAAGCAGAGAATAATATTGCTCAACATAATACAACTCAACGCGGTATTGAAATGAAAAATAATGCATATGCATTAGAAAATGCACGAATTAAAGCTGAGCTTGCGGGCTATTATGAAGAAGACAAAGATTATCAAGGTGTTGAATCATTCACTAGTAAAAATAAAGAGATAATAAAGCGAGAACTTAATGAATTTGATAGACTTACAGCAGACCTTGGCGCAGTTAATATGCGTGCACTTGAAATTTATGAAGAAGTTGCAGAAGAGTACACTAATTTATTGGCGAAAAAAGAAACTTTGCGAAAAGAACGAGAAGATGTACTTCTCATGATGAATGAAATTGATAGCAAGAAAAAAGAACTTTTTATGAAAACATTCGAAGCACTCCAAGAAAACTTCAAACGAATATTCTCAACACTTCTGATGAAAGGAGAAGCAAGCATTGTTTTAGAAAATTCAAAAGACCCTTTTGCAGGAGGCGTAGAAATTAAAGTACGACTCACCGGAAAACGATTCATGGATATTCGAAGTCTTTCCGGCGGCGAGAAAACAATGACAGCATTGGCATTCCTCTTTGCAGTCCAAGAATACGAACCAGCAAGCTTCTATGTACTCGACGAAGTCGATGCAGCACTTGATAAAAAGAACTCGCAAAAACTCGCTGAACTTATTCGAGGTTACTGTGAACACGCACAATATGTAGTTATTAGCCATAACGACGGCGTTATCAGCGAAGCAGACAATCTCTACGGCGTCTCCATGAACGAACACGGTATGAGTAAAGTTACTACCTTGAAGATTTAAAGATTATTTCTTAACCAAAGAACTAGTAGTTATATTGGTTTTCTCTTTATATTACTACAAATTAATAAAAAAAAGATAAAAAAGAAAAAATAATCAGAATTGATTCTGATTAAACTGTTGTCCTTGCGGATTACCCAAACCTTGCTGTTGCTGAGTTGGTTGTGGAGCGGGTTGAGGGATTGGTTGCGGGCTTGGCTGAGTAGTTGGCACTTCCTCTTCTTGCTTGGAATCTGCAGAATTATACTCGAGCGTTTCATCTTCCTCATCCTCAGATTCTTCGTCATCTTCATACTCTACATTATCATCATCGTCATCATCAGCATAATCAATATGGTGCATAATTCCTTGGTGAAGAAAACCAACTTGCAAAATAGTATTTTTCGTTGGATTATCAGTATCTTCTTCATCTTCACCTTCAGTGATGTAGATAACTTTAACACCAAGATTCTTTGCAAACATGAAGAACTTATCCACATCTTCAGGCTCAGCCCATTCTAAATTTGGCATGAAGCTCTTATCGCCGACAACCTCAGTTGTTTTATAGACTGCAAAATTTCCTTGTACGTTACGAATAACCTTTTGTTCGAATGTCTCGCCAGAGACACCAACAACTCCGTTGTTTTGTGTTTCTTCCATTTTATTTACCTGCATTGTATTGTTTAATTTTGTTTTTTGTATTATTATAAGTTTTTTTTAATTGTCGTAAAGTATAGTGTATTACACTTTCGCTCTCTTGTTTAGGGAGAAAATTAATGAATGTTTCTACTTCTTTATCTGCATCAGCTTTCGTTTTTATTCTGCCATAGGCAAGTCGCACATTAGTACAGTTAGAATCGAACGATTGTGGTTTATACTCTTTTTTTTCTTTTCGATGTGTTTTAAAATTCAAAAAATCATCTACTTGTTTTTCTACTTCTTTTTTAGTTACTATGTCTGGAATATCTTTTCTAAATTCTTGATTTGTGATATCGCTTAGCTCTTTGTTTATCATATTCTTTTCCTTTTTTTATACGTATAAAAACTTGTTGTTTATTTAAAAATAATTGCCCAAACTTGTTTGTTGACTACTCTTTTTTTCTTTTTCTAGTGCTTCTATTGCATGATTAACTCGTTCTGTTGAGAAGTCATGGTCTTCCACTAATAATTTGTTCAGGGCTTCTTTATCAATTGATTTCCATTCTAACTCATACTCGTCAGTTGTGGGCATTTTAGCAATAGTATCAAAGACGTCTTTCCAATAAACAGCACATTCTTCTTGAAAATTAACTTCTGTAAATAACCCTTCAAGATCATCACCAAACTTTTTGACTAATGTTAAACCTTTTTTTGGACCAAGACCTTTCACGCCGCCAATATTAAAATCAGTACCAACAAGCATAGCAAGAGCTCGCAGTTGATGAAGAGAAATATCTAATTCTTTAAGAACGTGATTTAATGTGATAATTTCTGGTTGGATAGTTTTATACGTAAGTGCATTAATTTTTTTCCTTTTTGGCGAAAGACCCAGATTTCGAATCATTTTAGGACCGCCATAAATTAAACAATCAACATCTTGCGAGGCAACAAAATCACAATCGCCTCGCGACACCATAAATGCAGCTTGCGCTTCACCTTCACTTGGTGCTTGTATAATAGGAATACCTAAAGCTGTTAAGAGGTCTTTACTTTCTTGAATTATTTCAGAAGTAATCTTTGCAGTTCTGCTCGAAAGTTTTTTCATTTGGGTAATATCTCGGTTTGCTGTTGCTTTTTCTAATTGCTCGCGAGCTTTTTCTTTGAGCTCATTACGTCTTGCACGTTCGGCAGCCTTAAGCGTTGGCATCTCGCCATCGAAGACAAAAACAAGCTTTAGTCCTTTTTGGAGCATGCGGGTTGTCCGTGCAAAAAGACCGGTGAGATGACTGGTGATATTGCCCTTGCTATCTTTAAGCGGCGTACCATCTTGTTGACGAATGGTAGTAACGAATTGATAGAGCATGTTCATAGCATCAACAGCAATTACTTTGTCGTGTAACTCTTCAATACTTGTTTCTTGGGCCTTAAGAAGGCCGCTCATTGCAACACCCATGAATCTTCTTAGCGAGTTTAACTATAAAAATGTGCTGTTTGCACTCACACAAACCTTTTTAAATGGACTTTGACTCTGTATATTTATGCCTGCAAAAAAGACTACTACAAAAACTGCTGCAAAAACCACTCCTCAAGTGGCTACAAAAACTGCTGCAAAAAAAGTAACTACAAAGGAACGTAAAAAAATTGCTAGTGCGCAGAAACAAAAAATTTCTCGTGAAGCTAAAGCAACAAAAGAAGAGCAACCAGTAACAAACCCCCAATTATTAGTAGTTGATAATGCAAGCAAGAAGCAAAAAAATATAGGTCCAATAAAAACGACGTTTGCTCGAGAACGAGTTATTACTGAAGATACGGATCTTGCACGAGAACTTTTTAACCAAAGTGCGTTTGGAACAGTGCTTGAAGATGGGAAGGTACAACTCTCTTTAACTGAAGCATTATATTTAATGGAAAAAAAGAAAATTGTCGTGCTTAATGGAAAAAATAATCAACTTGATTTTCCAAGCTTTGTTTCAAAAGCAAGTAGAGTAGAACCAAAATTCTGGATACGATATGCTGTTTACAAAGACATGCGAAACAGAGGTTATGTTGTTAAAACTGCACTTAAATTTGGAGCAGATTTTCGCGTATATGACAGAGGAATTAAACCAGGACAAGACCATGCACGATGGATAGTCTATCCTGTGCATGAAGGCGAAAAATATACTTGGTTTGACTTTGCAGCAAAAAATAGAGTGGCTCATTCTACAAAAAAAAGACTTATGATGGGCGTTGTTGACGATGAAAACGATGTTACCTACTGGGAAATTAAATGGGTCCGCCCATAACTACGAGTTGCTCACCGGTAGTCCGAACTTAGCATATTCTTACTTTTCCAAAGGTATAAAAAGTCAAGGCTTCTCTTAATTTCTGATGGATAAAGATAAAATTCTTGCTCTTTTAAAGTCTAAAGGGCCGCTTGTGCCTAATGATATTAAAAAAGTACTCGGTGCTGATACGATGATTGTAGGAGCTGTACTGAGCGATCTTGCAGGACGAGGATTTGTCAAAATTTCTCACTTAAAAAAAGGCGGTAGTCCCTTTTATTATCTTGAAGGTCAAGAAGCGCAACTTGAAAAATTCACCGAATATCTTAATCCAAAAGATCAAAAGACTCAGCAACTCTTAAAAGAACAACAAATACTACGAGACCACTCTCTTGAATTATTTTATCGTGTGTCTATACGGCAAATAAAAGATTTTGCAAAATCGTTCACTATGCAAACAACAAATGGAGATGTGCTTTTTTGGCGTTATTATCTACTTTCCGAAACAGATGCAAAAAATATACTTATGGCTGGTAATAAACCAAAAGAAGAACCAAAGCAAGCAACTGCTCCAAAGCCAATACTTGAAGTAGCCTCTGCTCCAGAACAATCAACACCACAACCAGCATCTCAAACTACTGCGCAACCAACAGCAACACCTAAACAACAATCAACACCACAACCAGCAGAAAAGCCGGCTGCAGAGCAAGAAGTACAAAAGCAAAAACCGGTTAATGAAGCTCAACAACAACTTGATGTTAAAACAACAATAGAATCAACGCCATTTTATGAAGACGTTCTAGATTATTTTAAACAATCAGAAATAACCGTTATTGAAGAAAAAACCGTTGCAAAAAATAGAGAATATGAATTTATTATTCGCATACCATCGGCTGTTGGTCAAATGGATATGTTTTGTCTTGCACGAAACAAGAAAAAACTCAATCAAAATGATGTTGCGCCGGCTCTTCTTAAAGCAAAACAAAAAGATATGCAGTGTTTTTTCTTAACTAACGGCGAGTTCACTAAAAAAAGTAAAGATATTATTAAACAAGAATACAAAGGTGTTATTGTAAAGACGTTCTAGATTTTGTTGTTGATGATTTATTAATTTGTTGACGAAAGAGGCTATTTCATTTCTTTGTTTGCGCACATATTTATAAATGAGCAATGGTTTTATTCTTTGTATGGAGCTTGTATTTTTAGGAACTGCAGGGATGGTGCCTACTAAGGAACGCAACGTACAAAGCATTTACTTAGATTATAAAGGAGAAGGCATATTGCTTGATTGCGGCGAAGGAACTCAGCGTCAAATACAGCTTGCAAAACTGAATGCCCAGAAAATTAGAACTATTCTCATTAGCCACTGGCATGGTGATCACGTCTCAGGTCTTGTTGGATTACTTCAAACAATAGGAAATTTTAGTGGACATGACACCAAATCACTTCGACTCTTTGGACCAAAAGGAACAACAAAACATTTGAATCATTTAATGAATAGTTGTATTTTTGAAACAAAAGTAGATTTAGATGTTACTGAAATTGATGCTCAAGAAGTTAAAACAATTTTTGAAACAGATGAGTACACTATTTCCGCAATTAATCTAGAACATTCCACGCCTTGTCTTGGCTATAAATTTGCAATTAAACCAAAACGACGAATGAATCAAAAAAAACTTGTCCAACTAGGCATCACAGGACCAAACGTTGGCAAACTTCAAGAAGGAAAAACAATTACGCACAAGAAGTTAGAAATAAAGCCTGATGAAGTCTCAACAAGTATTCCAGGAAAATCAATTGCATTTATTTTCGATACGCTTTTAACTGATGCTTGTCATGAACTAGCAGCAAATGTAGATTTGGTTGTGAGCGAAGCAGTTTATTTACATGAACTTGAACATAAAGCAGAAGAATACAAGCATATGACTGCACAACAAGCAGCACAAGTAGCAAGTATGGCAGGAGCACAAGAATTAATTCTCACCCACTTCTCACAACGCTACAAAGAAACAACGCAGCTTGAACAAGAAGCAAAAGCAGTCTTTCCTAACACTATCTGCGCTTATGATTTTTTTAAAAAAAAGTTTTAATAAAAAAAATTATTTTTTAGTGGCTTGCAAGTCTAATATCATCAGCCTTGACTGTTTTTCGACCAGCATGTGCTGCAAGCTTATTTGCTTCTTCACCAATTTCTATGGCAATATCTTCTAACACTTGACGAAGTGCTACTTTTGCCTCTTCAGAAACTCTGTGTGCTCCACTGTTCTTTAAAACCCGCTCCATAGCGGCTAAAGGAATTGCATGTTTCATAATTTTCCCCTCCAACTAAGAAATGAGCAGTAATTTGCCCTTTTCTCATCCAAATAAGATAAAAAGAGGTAGTTTGCTATATAAATATTTGTGTTCTGACCTAGAAACGCCGCTGGAAAGCTATATAAAGTCATAATAAGGAACTACGCATTATGTCGAAGCGAAAAGGAACTAATGCAGAGCGAGAGCTTGTGAGAACGTTCTGGAAAGAAGGTTGGGCAGCAGTACGCGTTGCAGGATCGGGATCGAGTCATTATCCGAGTCCTGATATACTTGTTGGGCGAGAAGGGCGAAGGCTAGCAATAGAAGCCAAAATAACGGTTGATGAGAAAAAATATTTTCCACAAGACGAAATTAACCAACTCAACTATTTTGCCAGAACGTTTGGAGCAGAAGCCTGGATTGCAGTCAAATTCAACGGAACGCCATGGGCGTTTTTTTCGCTGGAAGACTTATGCGCAACAACAAAAAGTTTTGTTATTAGTAAAACAGATGTTGACTTGAAAGGATTAAGTTTTGAAGATGTAATAGGGAATTAAAAAATAAAAAATTATTTGTATTGAAAAATTGTTTTTTTTATGTTATTTTTCACTTCGGCATACAAATCGAAGAATTTTTTTACTGAGGGGAGTTCTTTGTGCTTTTGAAACTCTTGAAATGCATATGTATTCGGACGCAAAAAGTAAAAATCATCAAGTTCTACTTTTTTGAGTGAATTAATATATTTTTTAACTTGATTATTGATTGCTTCTTGCGCTGTTTCTCCATGTGAAGCGTTAATACTTTCATAGGTGAATTCTTGAATTCCACATCCGCCAATCATTCTTTCTGTTTCTGCATGGTGAGCTAATTCTTCTTCCCAATTTGTTGAATGATGGGTTTTTTCTCCAATCCTATTGGGGTCTTTGATAGCTTCGCCTCTATAAAATTCATTTGTGAATACGGTCCACATATATGTTCCTACGTCCACTTCTTCTGCCGAATTCTGAAATGCTACTGGTAATTGTATTTGTTTGTTTTCGTAGCCTGGAATTTTATCGAGTGGTTTGTGTAGTATGTACACGTGCTCAGATTCTTCGTAGCCGTATTTTTCTACAATATCGATTAATTCTTGTTCATTTACATCAATAGTATTTGTTTTTTTCATTTTGTTGTTCTCTTGATTGTTTACATCCATCGATAGCTTCCGCTATCTTGTTCTTTGGCAATTCCAACATATTGTTGATTCTCTTTGTTGAATATATATCGCCAACAACCACGTCCTGATTGGTTATCGTGTTTGTTCATTGATTTAGCATCGGCTGCGAGATAGAGCGTGTTGTTTATTGGAACTGCATGTAATCTATAGTTTCCTTTCTTGAATTCTTGCTGCTCGATGAGTTCTCCGATGTCTGTTACTTCTTGTTTTATTTTCGGTAGCACTTTCTGAAACCGCTTTAATTTTTTGGTCAACATTGTTATCGCCTCGTTTAATGAATCAATGTTTACTACTTTTAAGTAGCATCAGAAAAGTATATAAAAACTAGTTGTCATAATCTATGACTACTATAATGGATTTTACAGATTTTGTGGCTATAGGTTTTAATGTTAATGAAGCCAAAGTCTACGTAGTGCTTCTTAGCTATGGTAGAGCTGACGCTAGAACGCTTGTTAAGGAGCTAAAAGTGCATAAGAATATTGTATATGATAATCTTCAAAAGTTAATGGATAAAGGTGTTGTTTCATCTATTATAGAAGGTACTAGGTCGGTTTTTTTCCCTGAACCACCATCTGCTTTAGAAGATTATTTGCATCAAAAAGAAAATCAATTGAAGCAACAACAAACACAATTGAAGCGATTAACAAAAGATATTACTCTACTAAAACAAAAAACTTTGCAAACAGAAGAGGCGAGAATTTTTCAAGGAGTACAGGGAGTAAGACGAGCATTTCACGAACTATATGCTGAAGCATCATCTTATGTTGCTTATGGAGGCGCTCTTACTTCTGTTGACGTGATGGGGGATGCTTTCTGGCTTCGCAATCATGTTATTCAACAAGAAAAAAATATTTCTTGTAAATTAATATTTAATGAATCCTTGCGTTCTTGGATGAAACAAAGCAAAGCATATACTGATGAAGATTTACGTTTTTTAGAAAAAGAATTTGAACCATTGACAGAAACAATTATTTGGAACGATAAGACGATGATTATTATTTGGACTAATGAGCCGGTTGTCACGTTAATTCATAATAAGGTCGCAGCTGATTCGAATAGAGCTTTTTTTAATTTACTGTGGAAGCAAGCTAAGAATTAATTTTTTACTTGACTTTAGCCCAAATCATATCATCAAGATATTTACCATTCATGAATTTGTTTTTTCTTAATGTACCTTCATGCTCATAACCAGCATTAGCTAATACTTTTGCTGATGCTTTGTTGTGTGTTCTACAATATCCAGAAATGCGTTTTAGTTTTAGTTCGTTAAGTCCATATGTGGTGATTTTCTTTAACGCTTTTGTTGCAAGGCCTTGCCCTCGAAAATCTTTATGGATTCCATAACTAATATTTGCTGAATGTTTATAGCGAGGATGGTTAGTTAGTTCTAAATTGATAAAGCCTGCAAATTTGCCTTCAACGATTATTGCAAACTTTTTATTTATTGCATTTCGTTCTTTCTTACCTTCAAGAATTTCCTCTTTGGCTTCGTGTATTGTTGTAGGAACTGAAGTGAAATTAGCTTTAGCTTCTTTATCTTCATGACACTCGAGATAGCCCTGCGCATCGCTTGCTCGAATAGGTCTGAGCGTAAAATCTTTAGTTTTGATAATTGTCATGCTTCTTTTTCTTTTAGTTTATGTATTTAAAATTTTAGCATTCATCACGTTTACTGACCTTTAGAATTGGTTTGAGCTGCAGAAAATCTGGTTTGAAGACATAACTTGTTTTTTCATCAAAATAACCGCACATAAAATTTTCAAGCGGAAGACCAATACGCGTTGCGAGCATAATAGCATACATCAAGACTTGCGTATCAGCAAATTTTTCTTTTACAGCTTTTGGTTTATAATCCCAAATCCAAATCTTATCATCTTCAATTCGCACAATATCGATGTGTCCTGTGAGTGGGCCGTCTTTTTCAAACTGAAGTCCGAGTGCTTGGTACTCATCTTTGTCTAACCATAATGGTACTTCAACACCAATAGTTTTAGGATCATTTTGCAACATGTGTAATTGTACATTGCCATGAGCAGTTCCTTGTAAGCCCCACGCATTGCCTTGCGTTGCAAAGTGACACACATCATTATTTGGGATTTCTGTTAGTGTTGCACCTGACTTCATTTTCAGACTGCTCGAGCGAGGCCCATCTAAAAATTTATGATGTGGACATGCATTAAACATGGATTCTAAGAATGAATGTAATTTTTGCGGCGTATAAAGATGTGTTTTTTGGACATCAACGTAGTAATGGTAAAACCAAGGATGTTTTAACGCAGTATATTTTATGGCAGAGTTCACGTTACGCACCGAATAGGATATAAGAATATGCTTAAACCAGATATGTATTTTCAGTATAAAAAACAATTTCTTGTTTTTTTGTGCAAGAAAAGCAAAACTTTTCTTCATACCTAAGCAAAACTTATGAAATAAAAAAAATTAGTGCTTATTCTTCTTCATCTTGACGATAGGAGGGAATAGCTGTTTTTGAAATAATCATAATATCGCCAATGGACTTCACCAATTGATGTGGTACGATAACTCCCTTAGCACTACCCAGCACTTTGTTAAGAAATGAGTTTTTTGTTGCTCGGACTTTCCAACCAAAAATCTTTGTCTGTGTGAGAATGGATTCTTCAATATCTCCAAAATAATCTCCAGCATCAGTAAATACACGCATATCGTACGTCTCGCTAATTTTTTTCATCTTAAGCATTATATCACCCTCAAAAAACGTCACTAGGACAGGATAGTACAAAGGACTTAATTGTATTTAAATATTTTTCGTTTCGAGGGCCCTTTTCATCAAAATCAGAGCTTCTAGCAAGAGAACTTTAGTTATTTTTAAGCTTTATTTGGCGATAGATTTATATACTCTTCTGGCGTAAATCAGTATATCATATGAGGTGAGATTTTAACAATGGCAACTGATACTGTTATTCTGGGCATAATTATAGGTACTCTTGCAGCAATTGTTTATAGTTTACGGGTTCTCATTCTTTTAGAGCGAAGAATTGCACGCATGGATTTAAACATTGAGGCATTAACAAACAGAGTTCTTCAAGAGGAGCTGAAAATAGAGCGAGAAGAACGCGCAATTGAAGCAAAGCTAGGTAAGCGAGGCGCTTTAACAAAGCCAAAAAAGGCTGCTAAAACGAGCTCAACTAAGAAAGCAGCAAAAAAGAAACCCGCTAAAAAACGCAAGAAATAGGTTTTTTAAGCTTTTTAGTTTTTTTTATTTCTTTTTTTCTTTTAATTTCTTCTTTTTACACAGATTTAAAAACTAGTTCGTTCTTTTTCTGTTTACGATGCCTGCATCAGAATCATTGCAAAAATTAGTAAAAACAGTAGAAGCAGTTAAACCAAAACGAACACAAGAATGGATCTTAATTGCTTTACTAGTCATTGTTTTGACTGTTAAACTCTATTTTGTTCTACAAAGTCCAGTTCCTGCATATGATGCTTATTATGGTATACGTCAAATTGAACACATTCACCAAACAGGTTTCCCTCTTTTTGTTGATGATTTAAGTTATCAAGGAAGAATTACTTATAGTGGAATTGTTTTTTACACTATTCTTGCAGGTGTTGCAGTATTTATTCCGACATTATTACTCTTTAAGTATGGTAGTATTATTTTTGGTCTGCTTGTATTATTTTTGGTTTATAAAATAACTCAACGAGTAACTAAAGATAGATGGGTGGCGCTTCTTACAACAATTATTGCAGCACTAAGTCCAAGCATACTCACTACGCATTTAAACACTTTGCTTCCTTCCACTTTATTTGCTGTTTTATATTTACTTCTCATTTTCTTTTTTTTCGAATCAAGTAAAAAGAAATTTATTACGTGGCTAATTATTGCATTTGTTGGCGCAATGCTCATAAGTTCTTTAACTTTAGTGTTTGTGGCTGGTTTTGGTCTTTATTTATTACTTCTTAAACTGGAAAGTCTTGCTGTTCGCAAACGAGAATTCGAATTTCTTATTTTTTCAAGCGTTCTTATTATTTGGTTTCATCTCTTGCTTTATAAACCATTATTTTTTCAATATGGCTCTACTATTTTATGGAAAACCATGCCTCGAGAATTAGTTGTTAGTACTTTGCAAGGCTTAACCGTTCCTTTAGCAGTATCTCTTGTTGGTATTGTACCTTTACTTTTAGGGATACACACTATTTATCGGACGTTATTTGTACAACGCTCGCGCTTACATCTTTTTCTTACTTCATTAGCATTTGTATTTAGTATCATTACGTGGTTTGGATTTTTACCTTTAGCAGAAGGGCTTTTCTACACCACACTAACGTTCATTCTTCTTTCAGGACCTGCAATTAAACAGCTACACCTTTTTACCAAAAAAACAATTATTCCTCATGCAAAATTTTTATTTCTTGTTGGATTTTTTATTCTAGTTATTCTTAATTTTTTACCTGTTCTTATTTATCAAGACACCATTACACAACAAGCACCATCACTTGATGAAGTGAATGTTTTTACTTCATTAGACGGCATGTTACCTTTAGACGCAACGGTTCTTGGCCACATTACTGAAGGACATTTAATATCTGCTCAAACTCACAGGAAAAATTTTTATGATATGAATTTTATTCTTGCGCCGAATGCACAACAACGGTATACAGATGCAAAAACGATATTTCTATCACAATCGCAAACGACAGTTCTTAAAACACTTCAACGTTATGGAATAACGCACGTTTTAATAACTCCATTAACTATTCAGGATTATCCTAAAGCAAAACGTTTATTTGAAAACAGCAATTGCTTCTTACCTATTTATGAATGGAAAGAAGTAAGTGCATATGAGGTAAAATGTCGCGTAAACGATTAAGCACACAACAAAAAGGAATGCTTTTTTTAAGCATGGTAGTCTCTTTTTTTATCACAGTACTTATACCACTACTTCGAAATGCAAAAGGCAATCCTTTCTCTTCAAATTTGGAAACATATACTCATCTCATTGCTGGGCAATCAATACCTTTGAATTTTTATGATGCAATTATTAATTTTTTTCTTCAATCTTTTTCACCACAACTCGTTGTTATACTTATCCCTTTATTACTTGCTTTAGGCTCACTTATACTCTTCACAGTACTTATTTTTCACTCAGTAGAATCCATGCCTGAACTTATTGCATCTTTACTTGTTTTTGTATTAACTCCTGCATTTTTAGCTATGCATGTAGGATTAACTCTTTACTCAGCTTTATTGTTTTTTAGCTTATTGGCCATTTATTTGTATTTGCTACGCAACTATTTTTATCTTTTATTTTTGGGAGTTCTTTTTTTACTCAATCCTTTTTATGCAACTCTTTTGTTTGCAGGAATTTTCTTTTTAGAATTTTTTAAAAAACAAAACAAAAATGCCCTACTCTTGATTGTTACCTATGTTGTGATTCTTTTAGCAAGCGGTTTTTTGCCATTTCATATCGTATTTCATGCTCCACTTCAATTTAATTTAGATTCATTTTTTAGTTTTCTAGGTGGGCGCTATGGTTATTCGCTTTTCCTTATTTTATTGGGTATTGGAGGATTTTTAGCAATGCATGTGAAAGTAAAATTGCGTGGACAACGAGCCTTGCAAGCTTTATTACTTATTTTTTCAATTGTATACGAACCTTTACGAATACTGGGTATAGCTCTACTTTCTTATTACGCAGTACAAGGGTTTGTGTTACTCTTCTCCAAAAAATGGCACACTCATTCACTACAACAATTAACAGCCTTACTTTTTGTTTGTATTCTTCTTTTTTCAACAACAAGCTATATACAAGAAGAAATACGTCAAGCGCCAACTCAACAACATGTACAAGCCCTTACTTATTTACGTGCATCAATTACAGATAATCCTCTTTATAAGAACGCATTAATTCTTGCACCTTTAGAAAAAGCTGATTTTATTGAATTTTTTACCGGGTTGTCTGCTTATCGAGATGATACCTCCCCGCTTTTTGATTCTCAAAGTTTTTCTTATGTTTCTTTGTTATTAAATCGACATGATGTCGCATTTATTTTTATTGATCCCGCGATGCTTCAAGGTGCTGTTTGGCAACAACCAGAGGAAGGATTACTTTTTGTAATGAAATATAATGAACAATTTAAGAAAATTTATGATGTTGCGGGGTATGAAATTTATTATTTTTTAGGATGGGATAGCCCTATTTCTTCGTAAATGATTGTTTGAGCAAATCACCCATTGTTAAATATTCTTCGTTGTTATTTGTTTGAAGAAAAGTATTATCTTCTTGTAGAGACGTTTGTTGAATAAGATTTATTCCAAAGAATTTTTCTAATTTTCTTGCAGTTTCGAGTCGAGGTTTAAACTTGCCTGATTCAATGTTATGAATAAGTGATTCTTTTTCATTAATTTTTTTTGCAAGTTGTTCTTGTTTTAAACCTTGTTTTTCACGAGCTCTTTTAAGAAGATTTCCTGCGTTTGAAACAATGCTTGCATCTTCATCAGAATTTTTAAACTCTTTAGGCGCATAATTTCGAATAACTTTTGCAGAAACTTTTTTAGGCATGGCAACTTCAGTGCCATAGGTTGCGCACCCAACACAAACGGCCATAATAGTTCCTTCTATTTTAGCTTTTTTAATGCCCTCGCCCGGTTTGCCACACATTTCACAATCAACCATTAGATATCCCTTCTAGATACAATTGTTTCAGATATATAAAAACTTTATGAATGATGTGCCTTTTAAGGGGAGAATATTAACAAAACAAATGTCGCATCGCCTAATTGAAATGCTTGCTCGCTTTTAAAGGTTAATTTATGTTTAATTGCGGCTTCTTTGAACACTTCAGGACGATTCACAAAAACACCCAATGTACCTTTTTTGTTTAATAAATACTTGCTTTGGTAACATAATTCATCAAAGAGTTTGCGTACGTCTTTTTCATTATGTGTCCGCTCGCTTATTATTGGTGGTTGCGTGATAATTATATTAACTTCTCCTTCTTGAAACTTTGCATCAACCCAATCGATGCTCACTTTTGAAAATGAAACACCATCTTTTATACCTGCAATTTTTGCATTTTGTTTTGCGCCATTCATCATTTTAAGTTGGCTATCAAAACCGAAAATTTTTCTTTTTTGAACTTTTTTATTTTTTTCAAGATTTGCTTGTTTTTCAAATTCTTTTTTGAAAAAAGAAATACTGAGTCCTGCAAATTTATTTTCAAAATGAAACGGAGACATTTCTTGTTGATAAAGTGCAACTTCAATAGGAATAGTACCTGTTCCGCAGAATGGATCAAGAACAACACTTTCTTTTGTTAAACCTGCACACTTTGCAATACCATATGCGATACAACCATTTAATGAAGCAGGATGTTGAAATAATTTATAAGGTCTTTTACATAAACGAAAACCGATAACATCTATGCCGACAAAATATTCTTCATCATTAGCAACAACGAGAAAAGTTATATCTGGTTTTGTTAATGAAACTTGAGGGCTGATATTGTTTTCTTTTAACCATTTACTAACACAAGCACCTATTTCTTCATGGAGCTCTTCTGAACTTAATTTTTCATTTTTTGTTTTGATTGAACGAACAGCGAATTTCATTCCTTCTTGCAATGAATTTTTGAAAAGTTCTTTATCCATTAAAGTTAACTTATCAATGTGTTTTCCTTTTGTTAATAATGGAAGAATACTTATTCCTGATTGTAATACATAAGCCAGTTTAGCTATGTCTTGAGAAGTAATATTTTTTACCAAACAAAATTGCTTGCCTATTATTGCTTTCTTTTTTATTAATTCGAAGATATCTGCTGCACAAATAGTTTCTAAGCCTTTTAGTGTTGGTATGAGACAATCCATATATCTGTTAATCTTGAGTTCTTCTTAAAGGTTTGGTTAAATATAAAAAGAAGGACGTTTTAACATTTTTATGAAAAAAAACTTGCAGCTAGGACAACATTTCATGGTTGATGAGAACTTGCTTAAAGAGATTGCTGTTGCAGCACACATCACTTTAACTGATGATGTTGTAGAAATAGGTTCTGGTCATGGCGCACTTACTCGATATTTATATGCTGCAAACCCCCGAACGCTTGTTTGCATCGAAAAAGATAAACGATTTACGTTGCCTGTTCCTGTTCGACTTATTACAGGAGATGTACTTGAAGTCATTGATCAGTTATCATTTAACAAAGTTGTTGCAAATATACCATATCATATAAGTGAGCCGCTGTTTATTAAATTACTTTTACATAAACCTCATCAGATAATTTTAGTTGTTGGCAAAACATTTGCGCAAAAGCTTTTAGGAAAAACAATTTTAGGACTTGTTGCGCAATCCCAATATACTATTGAGCACATTAAGGACATACCTCCCACGGTATTCTCTCCAGCTCCAAAAACGACTTCTGCTCTCATTGTAGCAACAGTTAAACAAACAAGTCTCACTCCTTTTCTTAGTTCTTTTTATACTCATCAACGACAAAAGGTAAAGAATTATATACTTACAGTGACTAAAGATTTAATAACAAAACGAGAAATTCGAAATCGAATGACTGATTTAAATCTTTTACTTGATAAACAATTATATACGCTTTCCACAAGCGAATTTATGCAACTTTATACGTTCCTTTGTACATTGGTGAATTAAACAATGGAAAAAACATTTAAAGATTTACTGCAACAATTACTGCCACTTAAAAAACGGCATCGTATACAACTTAACCAGCTAAAGCAATTCCTTTCTTCTGATCAACTTAGTGATGTAACATATTTACTTAAAACTAAAAAAATAGGTCTTACTGATAGTGCAACTCATATTAGTAAAAAACTAACAGAGATATCATCTATTAAACAATTCGTTTCGCTTGTAGAAGACGTTCCTGTAACAACGCTTATCAAAGATTTAAATAGTATTATTCGAGAACAAACATTTGCACATTCTTTTAACCAATTCTCGTCTCATGCAAAAGAACGCATGTTACAATATATCGCACCAAATATTTTGGGTATGGACGATATTAAATATGCAACTCTTCTTCAGTTATTTTCCAAAGAACGTTTTCATATTCTTCTTTTAGGCGATCCCGGAACAGGAAAAACAGATATTCTTCGTAGTAGTAGCGTAATTAGTCCAATTAGTTCATTTGGCCTCGGGTCTGGAACGAGCGGTGCAGGTCTAAGTGTTTCTATGAAAGGAAGAGATGTTCAAAAAGGATTGCTTCTTTTAGCACATAATGGTCTTTGTTGTATTGATGAATTAAACCTTATGAAAAAAGACGATAGGGCTGCATTTTATAGTGCTATGGAAAAAGGTTTTATTACATATGATAAAGGGGGTTCACATAAAAAATTTCAAGCAAACGTACGCATTTTAGCAACGGCAAATCCAGAAGGTGATAGATTTGTAGGCAAAAGTTTTTCTATTATTAAACAACAAGTGCCTTTTGATTCTGCGTTGCTCTCTCGATTTCATCTCGTTTATATTGTTCGAAAACCAGGTGTACAAGAACTTGTTTCTATCACTCGAAAAATTATTAAATCATCAACAACCCGGTTGCGTGAAGAAGATTTGGATTTCTTAAAATCGTATGTTGAGCACGCTTTAGAACTTGATGTAACTTTTGATAAAAAACATACACAACTTGTCGCACATTTTATTGAAGACTTAAAAACAAATGAACAAAATTATTTAGTAGATATAGGTCCTCGACTTGTTCATGGTATTATGCGTATGGCTCAAGCAAGGGCGAGAATGTTTCTAAGAACCACCACCATTAAGGAAGATGTTGATGAAGCAATTGTTCTTGTGAAAAAAAGTTTGATTGTCGATGGGGTCGTTCGAGCGTAAAATTTAAATAAGTTTTTTTTTTAATGGATTACCATGATTATTATATTCAGATAATGTTTTTTTATTTGATTATTGTTGGTTTGCTGATGATGATGTTATTCCCGTCTGATTTTTATGATGAAGGATATTTTGCTGAAGCTTTTTTTGGCACGCCAGAAAACGTTGTTTTCTTCGCGTTCCCGTCTGATTATATCATAAATAATTAACATTTTCCTTTACAAAAGATTTATTAATGGTTACCATTAGAATACTTATTAGGTGAAGCTAATGCGCATAACTTTTTTTGAAGTTCAACCAAATGAAAAACCTTTTTTTACCAGTAAACTTGTTGGTCATGATTTAGTTTTTGAAAAAAATCCTTTAGGAAAACGAAACGCAAAAAAATTTAAAGACACAGAAGCTATAGCTATTTTTATTCTTTCTAAAATTACTAAAGACGTTTTAGACCAAATGCCCAGACTTAAATTTATTACTACGATGTCAACAGGATTTGATCATATAGATTTAGATGCATGCAAAAAACGAGATATAAAAGTTTCGCGAGTTCCTGTTTATGGTCAAAATACCGTTGCAGAACATGCTTTTGGCTTATTACAAGCTCTTAATCGACATATCGTTGAAGCAGTCAAACGAACACGTGAAGGAAATTTTTCTTTTCAAGATTTACTAGGGCAAGATCTTGTTGGAAAAACAATGGGGATTATTGGGACAGGAAATATTGGTGAATACATGGTGCGCTATGCAAAAGTATTTGGTATGCGTGTTGTTGCTTATGATGCATACAAGCGAGCGGATTTAGCAAAAAAACTTGGTTTTTTTTATGTCTCACTTAACGAACTCTATAAACAATCAGATTTCATAACGCTTCACGTACCTTTAAATGATGCAACACGCCATTTGCTTAATACACAAGCATTTCGAAAAATGAAGAAAGGAGTAATTATTATTAATGTTGGGCGAGGACCCTTAGTAGATACAAAAGCGCTTATTAAGGCATTAGATAGTGGAAAAGTTCGTGGAGCGGCACTTGATGTTTTAGAATTAGAGTCTGATTTGAAAAATGAAGCAAAACTTTTGGGTCATTTAAGCAATGATAAAAAACGTTTATTAGTGCTTGTTGAAAATCATGAGCTTTTACATCGAAAAAATGTTATTGTAACGCCGCACTTAGCGTTTTATACCGAGCAAGCATTACAACGAATACTAGATATCACTCTTGTTAATTTGAAAGGACATATTACGAAACGATATAAAAATAAAGTTTGTTGTTAAACTTTTTTTAATCTTATTTTTTTTCTTACTCTGTTTTTTTTATAGTGTATAAATTTGCTTTGTTGTTGGTATTTTTTTTGCTTTTTTTTAGATTTTAAATTATCATTATACTTATCATTTAAGATATTTATTCGCCCTTTTTTTAATGAGCTAGCAATAACTTTTATTCTTACATTTTCACAATAATTATAAATTAAATCGTATTCGTAGTTTTTATTATGGCATTTACAGATATATTACAAACACAAATCGGCGGCAACAATGTTGTTCAATGGCTTTTATTCATAGGGATTTTAATTTTGGCTTTTGGCAGTATAAAACTTATTTATTTTATCTTTGAGAAAATATTTAAAACACTCACTAAGAAAACTAAATCTCAAGTTGATGATCTTATAGTAGATGCATTACGTGGACCAATAATTTTTGCAGTTATTTTGGGCGCAATACATTTTGGAAAAGGGGTATTAACGTTATCAGATGCGGTAACTGGTTGGTATTTGAAAGTATTTGTTGTACTTGTTGCAATAAATATAACTTGGCTCATTGTTCGTATTATAGATATTATTCTTGCAAATTATGTACAACCAATGACTAAAAAATCATCAATACCTTTAAGTGATACATCATACCCTGTTTTAAAACGACTTATTAATTTTCTTATTTATGTTATTGCAATTATTGTTATTCTTCGAAATTTAGGATTTGAAGTCAGCAGTCTTTTAGCAGGACTAGGAATAGGAGGTTTAGCATTTGCACTTGCCGCGCAAGATATCTTAGGTAATATGTTTGCTGGTATTGCAATTATTAGCGACAAACCCTTCAAAGTAGGCGATCGTATCTTGGTTGATGGACAAGATGGTTTTGTTCGAAAAATAGGTCTTCGAACAACAGCACTGGAAACATTTGATGGCACCAACATTATTATGCCCAACAGGCGACTTGCAGATTCAGTGTTAGAAAATATTAGTCGAGAACCAACACGACGAACGAAAGTAGTTTTAGGAGTAGAATATAGTACCTCAACAGCAAAACTCGAAAAGGCAAAAAAACTTTTGGCAGAGATTATTAAAAAAAATAAAAGCACAACCGATGAAAGTCTCATTCATTTTATTGGCTTTGGTCCTTCAAGCTTAGATATTCAAGTTATTTATTGGATTAAAGATTTAAACAATATTTTGGGCGCTCGAGATGAAGTGCATTTTGCAATAAAAAAAGCGTTTGAAAAAGAAAAAATTGAATTTGCTTATCCTAGCCAAACAATTTATGTCAAAAAATAATTTTTATTTTCTTTAGCTTTGTTTATCTAGTAATTGTTCTTGTTTAATTCTTATATGCTGAAGCTTGCTTGTTTGCATTTCAAAAATTAATGTTTTATCAACAAGAATGCAGTGCAAGACGTTTTCTTTAATGGATAGTAACAAATATTTATAAAGCAATTTATGTCTGGTTTACTTATATAATCTGCAAGTGAGAGGGTTGGATTATGAACCTGTTCTTCATATGTAGGAAAGTACTAAAAAAGAGGTAACATTTATGGATAAATCGACAGCTTTCATTCTTTGGTTTGATCAATTAACAATTGAGGACGTACCCATTACAGGCGGAAAAAACGCTTCATTAGGAGAAATGTACTCCAATCTTACAGCGCATGGCGTTAAAGTTCCTAATGGCTTTGCAATAACTGCATATGCCTATCAATATTTACTTGACCACGCAGGAATTCGCGATGAAATTCAACATATTCTTGCTGATTTAGACACTAGTGATATGTCAAACCTTTCGGAACGAGGACGAAAAGTACGTGAACTTATCCGAACTGCCTCTTTTCCACAAGAACTTGTTGATGCGATCGTTGAAGCATATACTCATTTAGGAGTCCAATATGGACCAAACCCAGATGTTGCAGTTCGAAGTAGTGCAACAGCAGAAGACTTGCCTGATGCAAGCTTTGCAGGACAACAAGAAACATATTTGAATATTTCAGGACGTGATGATTTAATTATGGCTTGTAAAAAATGCTTTGCAAGTTTGTTTACTGATCGTGCAATTAGTTATCGGGTCGACAAAAATTTTGATCATTTTTCCATAGGACTTTCTATTGGCGTACAAAAAATGGTGCGAAGTGATAAGGCAACAAGTGGTGTTATGTTTAGCATTGACACGGAAAGCGGATTTAAAGATCTTATTTTTGTAACTGGCGCATACGGTCTTGGAGAAAATGTAGTGCAAGGAGCAGTAAACCCTGATGAATACTACGTTTTCAAACCTACTCTTCGAGAAGGAAAACGAGCAATCATTAGCAAAAAAATAGGAACAAAAGCAATCAAAATGATTTATGATCATGGCGGGAATAAACCTGTTAAAAATGTCGATGTCGATATTAATGATAGAAAACGATTTTGCTTATCAGACGATGAAGTGCTTACTCTTGCAAATTGGGCGCAAATTATTGAAGATCATTACTCGCAAAAAGCAGGCAAATTCAAACCAATGGATATGGAATGGGCAAAAGATGGTGTGAGTGGCGAACTTTTTATTGTCCAAGCACGACCAGAAACAGTACAATCACAAAAAAATGCAAATATCTTGCAAACCTATAAGATGACTCAAGAAGGAAATATCTTAGTTGAAGGACGAAGTGTTGGACAAAAAATAGGTGCAGGACCGGTGCGAGTTATCAAAGACGTACATAATATTCATGAATTCCAAAAAGGAGATGTGCTGGTAACAGAAATGACTGATCCTGATTGGGAGCCTATTATGAAAATAGCAAGTGCGATTATTACCAATCGAGGTGGTCGAACTTGCCACGCAGCAATTATTAGTAGAGAATTAGGTATTCCTTGTTTAGTTGGAACAGAAAACGGCACTGAAAAACTTCAAACAGGAATGAGAGTTACTGTTGATTGTAGCAAAGGAGATACAGGATATGTTTATGAAGGACATCTCACTTATACTATTGAAGAAGTTAAACTAGATAATCTGCCCAAAACGAAAACAAAAATTATGATGAATGTTGGTAATCCTGAACAAGCATTCGAGGAAAGCTTCATTCCAAACGCAGGTGTAGGTCTAGCGCGAGAAGAATTTATAATTAACTCAGATATTAAAATTCATCCACTAGCATTAATTCATTATGATACGCTAGAAGATCAAGAAGCAAAAAAACAAATTGATGAACTTACTACAGGATATCCTGATAAGAAATATTATTTCGTAGAAAAATTAGCGCATGGTATTGCAAAAATTGCGGCGGCATTTTATCCAAAACCAGTTATCCTGAGAATGAGCGATTTTAAAACGAATGAATACGCAAACCTTATTGGTGGAAAACAATTTGAACCAACAGAAGATAATCCCATGATTGGCTGGAGAGGAGCAAGCAGATATTACAAAGGTAATTATGTAGAAGGTTTCGCACTTGAATGTCAAGCAATCCTTAAAGCACGCAACGAATTTGGATTAACAAACCTTGAAGTCATGGTGCCATTTTGTCGAACAGTACAAGAAGCACATAGTGTTATTAATGAAATGGCAAAGAACGGTCTTCGAAAAGGAGAAAATGGCTTACGCGTTATAGGGATGTGTGAGATTCCTTCAAATGTCATTTTGGCAGATCAATTTCTAGAAGTTTTTGATGGATTTTCTATTGGAAGTAATGATTTAACACAATTAACTTTGGGACTTGATAGAGACTCAGAGATTGTAAGTCATATTTATGATGAACGAAATGAAGCGGTAAAAGCACTTATTAAGCAAGTAGTAGAAGTTGCAAACAATAAAGGAAAATATATTGGTATTTGCGGTCAAGCACCAAGCGATTATGAAGACTTTGCAACATTTCTAGTGGAATGCGGAATTCAATCAATGAGTCTTAATCCGGATACGGTTGTTAAGACAACACTTAAGATTGCAGAAAAAGAACGACAGTTAGGAATAAATCCAGAATAAAATTATGGTGTATGATATAATGGTAAGAGTAGCAATTAAGGCACGAAAAAATGTTCGAACGTTTTTGGCGCCATTTATGGCTTTGGATGCTGACTTTGATTTCTTACGAGGTGTAGGATTATGGTGAGAGTGGCCATAAATGGTTTTGGTAGAATTGGTCGAATGGTTGTTCGAGCAGGGATAACTAGAGATGATATTGAATTTGTTGCTTGTAATGATTTAACAGACAAGAAAACACTTGCTCATTTATTCAAACATGATTCTTCACAAGGAAAATTTTCTGGTGATGTACATGAAACAGAGCAAGGAATTAGTATTAATGGCAAAGAAATCCTTGTTTTTGCAGAAAAAAATCCTTCTCAACTCCCTTGGGGCGAACTAAACATTGATGTTGTTATTGAGTCAACAGGGATTTTTCGAACCAAAGAACAAATGCAACTACATGTGCAAGCAGGAGCAAAAAAAGTTATGCTTAGCGCACCAGCGAAGGGAGAAGAAGTGAAAACATTTGTTTTAGGAGTTAATGAACATGAATATAACTCAAAAACCGATAATTTTGTTAGCAATGCAAGCTGCACGACCAATTGTCTAGCGCCACTTGTAAAAGTACTTGATGACAATTTTGGTGTAAAAAAAGGCTATATGACGACTATTCATGCATACACAGGCGACCAACGACTACTCGATGCACCACATACTGATCTTAGACGTGCACGATCAGCAGCAGCGAACATTATACCAACAAGTACAGGAGCAGCAATAGCAGTTGGAAAAGTAATGCCTCATTTAGCAGGAAAACTTGATGGCATAGCTATTCGAGTACCTGTTTCTGTGGGTTCAGTAACAGATTTTGTTTGCGAACTTAGTAAAGAAACATCAAAAGAAGAAATTAATTGGTTAATGGCAGAAGTAGCGCAACATCATCTTCATTCAATCGTAGAATATTCAGAAGCGCCTTTAGTAAGTAGTGATATTGTAGGTAATCCGCATTCTAGCATTTTTGACTCTAGCCTAACATTTGTTAATGGTACTATGGTAAAAATAGTCTCCTGGTATGATAATGAATGGGGTTACTCAAACAGAGTTTGTGATTTTGTAGCGCAAATGATGAGGCAAACACAATGAGATTTAAAGTAGCACCATTATCAGGAACCTTTATGCTTGTTTCCATTTTTGGATTTGTTTTTAGTGTTATGGTATTAAGTAAAGTATCCCCTACATGGGCGTTTACCATAGGTTTTTTGAGTGTTGCAGCATTTACAGCATCGATGATAAGTATGACTTATGCGCCAGTAGAAGCAGAATTAGCACTAGATGAACACCATACAAATAGAAAAACTCGTGTGCGTATAGAAAAACCCGCGAGGAAAAAGAAAAGATGAATCAAAACAAATTGAGTCAATATTTTTTTATCGTGGCAGCAGTTGTAGCAATACTTGATAGTGCTTTTCAACTTGATGCAGCCATGCAATCAGTCAAATTTATTCTTCTTGTCTTTTCAGGGATAGTTGTTGGAGCACTTCGACATCATGATCAAAAAGAATTTTTACTTAGTGGTGTAGCGGTCATTATCACTGGATTTATTCTTACTGAAGTACTTGCGGGAACTCTTGCAAATTTTTCAGTGATGATATATAATTTTATCATATTTCTTTCAGCAGCGATAGTTGTTGTGGGAATAGAGCAAATAGCAAACATTATTACATTTGAACATAAAGAAGAATCTTCAGAAGAACAGGTGAAGAAATTTAAAAATATGTCTTCGCACGAAATCAAACACGCAACGTTTGAACATATATGGGGAGTAATTATTCTTATTGCAGTAGCCTTAACGTTTATTGTGCTTTTAGCACAATCATTTTTCGATGTATCAAGAATAGCTGATGAACTATTTATGGTTGAAGCATTCATTACCATTCTTTTCATTGTAGATCTTGTTATTCTTTATGAAAAAGCGGGAAGTTTCTCAAAATTCTTACACAAAAATATTTTTGATATTATTGCAGCGATACCTTCATTTGGTATGCTTCGAGGACTTAAACTTATTAGAGCAGTTCGTATTATTCGAGTGATGAATAAGAGTACGCAAGTTACCAAAATTGCCAAAATGTATAAAACATCTAAATTCTTCAGTGAAGAAAGTGCCTTTAACAAATTGGAGAACAAAGAAGCGCGAAAACGATTACCAAAAAAACAAAAACAGAAACGAAAAAAACCTTCGGTACGAAATAAACCAATTGTTAAAACAAAAGTAAAAACGGTGTCTGTTAATAAAAGAGCGCCTGTAAAAAAGAAGTCACTGAAGAAAACAGCATCAAAGAAAAAAACTCCTGCAAAGAGAAAACCTGTAAAAAATAAACGATAAACCTATAAACTTGCTTTTTCTTATTTATTCTTATGAAACATAAGCCATCAATTATTACGCTCCTCTTACTCTTCTTTGTCCTAGCTCAAGTTATTGGTTTAGGGCTTATTAATTATGATGCTCAAGTTGGTGAGTTATCAACAGATAATCAGACACTTATTGTGGAATTTAGTGAAACAGCAGCAGGACCGCGGCCAGAACTTAGTGGCGTTGGCACTATTATTTATTTAGCAGTTGGTATAGGAATTGCAACAATAGTTCTTCTTGGTCTAATTAAACTTAAATTCGGAGGGAAACTTTGGAAAGTATGGTATTTTCTAGCAGTTACAACCGCACTCACTATTGCTTTTGGAGTTCTTATTCCCTCCTTGATTGCAATTATTGTAGCAGTTCTTCTTGCAGGACTTAAAATATGGAAATACAATTTTTATACTCACAACCTTACAGAACTCTTTATGTACGCAGGACTTGCTGTTCTTCTTGTGCCTTTACTGTCTGTTTTTTGGGCCATTATCTTATTAGTACTTATTTCACTTTATGATGCGTACGCGGTCTGGAAAAGCAAACACATGGTGAAACTCGCACAATTCACATCAAAACAAGAACTCTTTGCAGGACTAGCAATAAATTACGCTGAAGAAGGGTCCAAAATCAAGACAAAAAAATTAGTAAGCAAAAAAGAAGCGAAGAAGAAAAGCGGTAGCAAGGTGAAACTGCGACAAGCAATTCTTGGTGGAGGCGACATTATTTTTCCACTTCTTTTTATGGGTGCAGTACTTATTTGGCTCTTGCAAACAGGATTTACTAAACTCGTAGCATTTAGTTTGAGTCTTATTGTGCTGGCAGGCGTTACAACAAGTCTTGCACTTCTTTTTATCAAAGGCAAGAAAGATAAATTCTATCCGGCAATGCCTTTTCTTACAGCCGGCTGTTTAGCAGGATATGGTGTATTGCTGCTAGTATTGTTATTTCTTTGAAGAAATTTTCTTTTCATCACTGCATGTTGTTAAATAGAAATAAAAGTGGCGCGCAGCAAGGTGGACAATGAATAACATGCACAGTATACCTTCTGAGTCTCTCCTCTCTGCAACCCTACAAACACCGATACAATCACGTATGGCTGCTCCCGTCAAGGCCTGACCAGATTGATGAACATAACGACCAAGTAGGACAGAGTATCAACAATTCCCAAAAGACTGCGACACACTATCCTTGTCGCCCTCGCTGCTTCGGCCCGTCCAACGATCCATTTGACGCGACAGGTGAGGATCAACCACCCGGCCTAGCCAAAGAGTATGAGGAGTCATTTCTTTATAAATATTGAGGTAGAAAGAACTATTTTTTAGGAATTAACGCCAGGAGTAAGAATTTTTGAATAGACTCTTCAGAGATATCGTCTGGACTGCTGTCACACGCTTCAAAAAGTTGTTTTTCAAGGGCTCTAAAACCATCTTGCACACGTTTTGCTTCCTCATCAGTTAAACGAAACTCGGGAGGCTTTTGTTTATACCGTCTTTCTAAATCATCAAAACGCTCTTGCAGCGTTAACACACTTGCCGGTCCCGCACGATAATCAGCGTACAAACAAATTTTTGCATTCCAATCATTACCCTCTACGACATCCCAGACCTTATCATTTTTTGCCGTGCTGATGAGTCTTCTGAGCTGTTCTGGAATATCAATTTCTTTAAGCATATTGGCCGTTGCTTCATCATCAAAACGACCATACTTCTCAATGATTTCTTTTTGCTTTACTGCCCAGAAGTCTTCACTCTTTTCTTCATAAGCTGATAAACGATGGACATTAGATTTGACGATGTTTCCTATGTCATGCAAAAGTGTTGCATCGCGAATAAGATTTTTATTGAGTTCTTTATTACAGTATTTAGTAATCTGTAACGCAATAGCGCTGACTCTAAGCAAATGATTTCTAATGATGTTAGGAACGAAGAATTGATCGCAAATTGTTGTGAATTGCTTAGGAGTCATCGTGTTGTTTGTGCTTTTTTGATTGCGCGATATAAGCCTTTATGCCTTGGAACAATGATTGCACTCTTAGGTACTTCATCACGCGTTTCTGATGTTAAGAGACAAAGGCAATCAATACCAGCGCGACGAGCAGCAATTACGCCATTGGCCGCATCTTCAATAATGATGCACTCTTTTTTAGGAATGTTTAGTTTTTTTTGTGCATGCAAAAATATGTCTGGATTTGGTTTTGAATGCTTCACTTCGCTACTTGAGACAACAACATCAAAATAGTCTATGATGTCATTATTTCTTAGAATAGTCTTTACATAAGTAATGTGAGATGATGAAGCAACAGCCATGTAATAGCCTTCTTTTTTAAGTTTTTTAAGAAGTGGTTTTACGTTAGGAAATACTTTAATTTTAGAAAGGTCGGCTTTATACTTAGGAAGATGATTTTTTTTCATTGCTGCATTCACTTGCTTAACATTGCCCAAATAATGCTTCATAATAGTATGATAGAATTCTAGTTCTTGAGAACCATTACACTCTTCTTCAAAAAACTTTTTAGTTAAGTTAATGCTGTACTCTTCTTTAAAGAGTTTCTGATGTCGTTTGAAATGCACAGGAATAGAATTAACAAGCGTACCATCCAAGTCCCAAATTACTGCTTTCTTCATTATCTCACGTCTCTTTTTGTTGTTGAATGTTTTTTATTCTATCACTATTGCTGGCTTTCCTGGTGATGCTTGACTTGCTTTAGGATGATTGCTTTCTTCTGCAATCAGAATAGAAACTTTACACTTATTAAACTTGCTTGCAATTTTTTCTATATTTTTTTCTAAAGCATTTTTTTCCGTATTTGCATCAAGAACAACTTCTGGCAATTTGCTCGCGTCCTTGAGCGCGCTTGGAATAATTTTCGTAACATCTTTTCCAAAAGGTTTAAACTCATCTTTACTCATCATGTTTTTGATAAGCTCACCACCATTACGAGTTTTTTCAATTTCTTTTTTTAGTTCTTTGAAAAATAAATATTTCCAGGCTGGACTAATAATTAATGTTATTTTACTTGGCTTTTCTATATTGGCAAGTTTTAAGACTTTCTCAACATCTGTCATTACTTGATAATCAAATGAGTAAATCATCTCAGCACTTAGATTTATTTTATTTTCATTAGCCTTTGGCCAGGGAGCTACGCTGAGTAAATCTTTGTTTCCTATTTTCTCCCACCATTCCTCAGTAATATGAGGGCAAATAGGATTAAGCAATTTAAGGAATGCTTCTAAATCTTCTTTTGCAATTTCTGATTCAAATGAATTAAACAACGTTCTTAGTTGGATTACTGCCAAGTTATATCTGAATTTTTCAATGTCTTCTGTTACTTCTACAATTGTTCGATTAACAATACTTTCAACTCGAGGACTACTTTTTCCAAACTTAACGTTCGCAATGAATTCATCAATTTTTTTTACCAATCGAAGACTGCCTTCAATACCAGTAGTACTCCAGTCAATGTCTTTATCAGGGCCGGCAACAGAAACAAGGAACAACCTTGCCGTGTCAATACCATATTTTTCTGAAACTGTCGCAGGTAAAACAACATTGCCTCTTGACTTACTCATCTTATTTCCATCTTCACCATGCAACATTCCTTGATGGAATAATACTTTTGCAGGTTCATCAAAATTAAGGAGTCCTAAGTCTCGCAAGAATTTAGTATAAAATCGAAAATAAATCAGATGCATACAGGCGTGTTCTGCACCGCCAATATACATGTCAACAGGAGTCCAATAATTTACTTTATCTTTATCAAAGATTTCGTTATTGTTATTAGGGTCTGTGTAGCGAAGAAAATACCATGAAGAGTTTACGAATGTATCCATAGTATCCGTTTCTCTTTTTGCAGGCGCGCTACATTTTGGACAAGTAGTATTAACAAATGATTTGCTGGTAGCTAAAGGATTACCTTGACCAAAAGTTACATCTTTAGGAAGTGTTATTGGAAGGTCACTTTCAGGAACAGGAACTGCACCACATTTTTCGCAGTGGATAATTGGAATAGGCGTTCCCCAATATCGTTGTCGAGAAACTCCCCAATCACGAAGTTTGAAATTAAGAAATTGTTTTCCTGCGTTTTTTTCTGCAAGCCAGGCGGTTATTTTCTCTTTTGCCTCTGCAGTTCCTAAATTGTTAAATTGATTTGAGTTCATTAATTTTCCATATTCAGTAAACGCTCGCGTTTCTGTAATTTCTCCTTGTATAACTTGTTTAATTGGAATATTATATTTTTTTGCAAATTCAAAATCGCGTTGATCATGAGCAGGAACAGCCATTACCATACCAGCGCCATAATCAGCAACAACAAAGTTACCAGCGTAAACGGGAACCTTCTCACCTGTTGCAGGATTAGTTGCATAACTACCTGTGAAGACGCCAATTTTTTCCATAGTTTCTAAATCTTTTTCAGAAACGGATTTAACTTGCTTAAGAAATTTGTTAACTTCCTCTTGTTGTTCTGGCGTTACAAGCGATTGTAATTTTTTATGCTGTGCTGACACCACCATAAAGGTCACGCCAAATAATGTATCTGGACGTGTAGTAAAGATGGGCCATTGTTCTTTATTAATATCAAATAAGATTTCAGTACCATAACTTTTGCCAATCCAATTCTTTTGCATGGCTTTTGTTCGTTCAGGCCAGTCTAATGCATCGATACTATCGTAGAGTTCTTCAGCGTATGCGGTCGTTTTAAAGAACCATTGTCGAAGTTGTTTAACTTGAACAGATGTGTCTTCATGGCGCCAACATTTACCATCATGAACTTGTTCATTAGCAAGCACGGTATCGCATTTCGGGCACCAATTTACTGCTGACTCTTTTTGATAAGCTAAACCTTTTTCGAAAAGTTTGAGGAAAATCCATTGATCCCATTTGTAAAATGAGGGATCTGCAGTATTTACCATGCGAGTCCAATCATAGGTTAAGCCGAGCGCTTTTTGTTGTTTAATATAATGTTGAATAGATTTGTTTGTGTAGTCTTCAGGATGAGTATCTTCTTTAATTGCAGCATTCTCAGCAGGAAGACCTAAAGCATCATAACCCATCGGATGCAAGACATTAAAGCTGTTCATAATTTTGTAACGAGCAAAGATATCGCCAATAGTATAGTTTAAAGCATGACCCATATGCAGGCCAGAACCAGAAGGATACGGAAACATCTCTAATACGTAAAATTTGTCTTTATTGTCATCTTCTTTGACTTCGAAGACTTTTTTATCTTCCCATTTTGCTTGCCATTTTTGTTCAATTGCTTTAAAGTCCATAATATATCACTTCTATATATAGAGATGAAGTATGAATGGTTTATATATAATAATTGTCGTTTTCGCCCTCTCTTATCTTATAAAAACCTTTAAAAAGCACCTCTGGCTTCTAGAGCTTAGTATAACTTAGTATCTTTATACTTCGTATATGGTGGCATTAGTGTAATCTGGTTAGCACATGAGACTGTGGATCTTTTAGTCCGGGTTCAAATCCCGGGTGCCGCCCCATTTTCATTTATGCGTCAACCGGCATTTGAACATGCTGTCACTGACGTTCCTGCACCCCTTCGCAAGCAGAGCTTGCTTTATGGAATCCCAGGCGCCACCCCATACTCATTTAAGCGTTGCTGGTATTTGAACAAGCAACCCTATGGTTTTATAAAGGGCAAGAAGTTTCCTACCCTTATCATCCCGAGTTCACGCGTTGAGGGAATGGCGATTACACAGCCTCTTTCTACGCAAAACTAACTCGAGAGCAATCAAAATGGCAGAACGCGAGAAAATGAAATTTTCGGCGCTCGAAGAATCAAAAAAGGATTCTTCTGAGTTTAGACATATTGTACGTGTAGGTAATACCGATCTAAAAGGTGAGAAGGTACTCTATTTATCACTTCAAAAAATTAAAGGAGTCGGTGAAAACTTTGCAAGAGCAATTTGTGTTGCAGCAAAAATTAACTACATGGCCAAAACTGGCGAATTAAACGATAAACAAGTAACCGCCTTAGAACAAGTTATAGATGCGCCAGCAAAAGCAGGCATCCCAACTCACTATTTTAACGTTCAACAAGATTACGAAACAGGCGAGACCAAACACCTTTTCTTATCAGACCTTGACTTTCACAAAGACCAAGATATTAAACGACTACGTAAAATTAAATCACGACGAGGTCTTCGACATCAATGGAGATTACCGCTTCGAGGTCAACGAACACAATCAAACTTTAGACCTAACAAAGGTAAAGCTACTGCTGTAAAAAAACGAGCAGTAACAAGAAAATAAATATTACTTAGGAATACAAAATGGGCGATCCAAGAAAAATCAGAAAAAAATACCAAACACCTAGTCATCCATGGATTAAAAGCCGAATTGATGATGAAAAAAGACTTTCAAGACAGTTTGGTACACGAAACAAAAAAGAAATTTGGAAAATGGATACTGTTCTTAAGAATTTTAAAACGCAAGCAAAAAAACTCATTGCACTTAATTCAGATCAAGCAGTTATTGAAACACAACACTTATTTCGACGCGTAAAAGAACTTGGTTTGGTAAATGGAGAAGTAACTTTTGATGAAATTCTTGGTTTAACTATTGATGATGTGATGGCTCGAAGATTACAGACAATTCTTTTCAAAAAAGACATGTCTCGAAGTGTGAAACAAGCGCGACAATTTATTGTACACGAACATGTTTTAGTAGGAGATAAAAAAATTACTTCGCCATCGTATTTAGTAACTGTTGCTGAAGAATCATCTATTTCATTTGCAGTCTCTTCACCGCTTATTAGCGAAGATCATCCAGAACGAGCAAGTACTGAACGTCTTGCTGAACAACGAGCACAAAAAGAACTCTTAGCAAAACAAGCTGCAGAAGAAGCAGCAAGAAAAGCTGAGCGAGAAGCTCAAGAAAAAGCGCAAGGTATTGAAGAAGTAGCTCCATCTGAAGAAGATGTAAAAAAAGCAGAAGAAGAAGCGCTTAGGAAAGTTACTGAAGAAACTGCAGTAGAAGAACAACCATCAGAGGAGGAGAAATCAGCATGAGACACGATCCAAATATCCGATGGGGAATAGCAAACATTTTTGCTTCATATAACAACACAATCATTCATATTACTGATGTAACCGGAACAGAAACACTGGCACTTGCAAGTGGTGGACAAGTTGTTAAAAGTCACCGACTAGAATCAAGTCCAACAGCAGCAATGACTGCAGCGAAAAAAGCAGCAGAAATAGCAAAAGAAAAAGGGATTACCGGTTTACACATCAAAGTGCGAGCTCCAGGAGGACATAATGGTCCAATGAATCCTGGTCCGGGAAGTCAAGCAGCAGTTCGAGCATTATCGCGAATGGGTCTGCGAATTGGCTTTATCGAAGATGTTACACCAATTCCACACGGCGGTTGTCGAAAAAAAGGTGGAAGACGTGGACGACGAGTATAAGCGAGGCAACAAACAATGAATATCTCCGTGTTAGAACAAACCGATGCAAAGTTACGTTTTACAGTGCAGGGAGTATCAGCAGCATACGCAAATACTTTACGAAGACTCATGATTGGAGAAGTTCCAACCCTTGCGATTGAAAATCTTGTTATCAATCGAAATGATTCTGTCTTATACGACGAAATCATCGCACATCGTTTAGGATTAATAGTTTTAAAAACAGATCTGGACTCATACACAATCAAATTTGATAAGGACGGTAACCGAGTAGATGGTCCGCACAGTCAAGTAGCAATTAGTCTGCGCGTTGAAGGACCAAAAACAGTTTATGCAAAAGAATTGGTAAGTAAGGATAAAAGTGTAACTCCTATTCATCCAGAAACGCCGATTGTAAAATTAACTGAAGGACAACAACTCGAAATTGAAGCAGTAGCAACGCTTGGCATTGGTAAAGAACATAGCAAATGGAATCCAGGTCTTATCTGGTACTACAACGAACCAATCATCAAAATCAATAACAAACATAAAGACTTTGCAACCTTTAAAGATAACTTTCCCTTACAAGTATTTAACGCGAAAGGAGAAATTGATGCAAAGCAGATAAATACACCAGAACTCCTTGATGCATGCTCCGGTGTACAAGATGAAATCATATCCATTACCTATAACAAAGACGTATTTGTCTTTGTAGTTGAATCATTCGGCGCGCTAAGTGCAAAAGAAATAGTTTTGCGAGCAATGGAAGTATACGAAAAGCAGTTGAAAGATTTTACCGCAGCTCTTAAGTAAATACCTTCGCGTGGGTGCGCGTTAGAATCCCTCAGTGCACGAAAATCGAAGATTTTCGGCAACCCGAAGGTATTCACTGGCACCTAATCGGAATAAAATTCCTCGCGGGAGTGCCGGAGTGGTCAAACGGGCTAGGTTGAGGATGACTGGCAGTTGGTGTATAAAACACTGATTACGGCGATCAAAAGCCTAGTAGCTTAGTGCTTGCGCGTGTTCGAACCACGTCTCCCGCATTCATCAAAACACAGTCACTGTACAAAAATTCAAAAATATAAGATTTTTGAAAGTCAAACAAAAATTAACAAAATCAAAAATTCAACAAAATGGCAAAGAACAAAAACGAGCAAATGACGGCGCTTATTACAGCTCTTAAAACACTCGCAATTCAAAAAGAAAGCAAACTTTGGAAACGAATTGCAACTGATTTAGAGAAAGCTACGCGAGCTCGACGAGAAGTAAATGTCTATAAAATAGATACGTTCGCAAAAGAAGGCGAAATAGTCATCGTGCCAGGAAAAGTACTTGGCTCGGGCGCTCTCTCTAAAAAAATCACTGTTGCTGCACTAAGTTTCTCAGAAAGTGCAAAAGATAAAATTCTTGCAAACAAAGGTGAAGTACTTACCATTACAGAATTAATGCAAAAGAACCCACAAGGAAATAAGGTTCGGGTTATGGGATAAAAATGATAGTAATAGATGCAACTAACTTGATACTTGGACGTTTTGCAACGTTTGCAGCAAAACAAGCACTTTTAGGAGAGGACGTTAGAGTAATCAATGCAGAAAAAGCAATCATCTCAGGATCAAAAGCAAAATCAATTGAAGATGCAAAGGTACGACGAAATAGAGGAACGCCGGCAAAAGGACCATTCATTCCTCGTGTTGCCGACAGATACGTTAGGCGTACCATTCGAGGCATGCTCCCTCACCGACAAGCAAAAGGAGCTGAAGCATACAAACGAGTACTTTGTTATGTAGGAAAGCCAGAAGAATTCAAAGACGTTACACCAGTTTCACTGCCCCATGCAGAAGCAAACAAACTTCCAAATCTTAAATTCACAACAGTTGAAGAAGTTATCAAAAACCTTTAGGTGAAGAATTATGAAATCAATTATAACAACCGGAAAACGAAAAGAAGCAATTGCGCGAGCGACACTTAAGAATGGAACCGGTAAACTGAAGATTAATAACCTTGATGTAACTGCATTCCAACCAACAATTGCACGATTAAAATTACAAGAACCGCTAATTTTAGCAGGAGCAAATGTAGATAAAATTGATATTAGCGTTACTGTACAAGGTGGTGGATTTATGGGCCAAACTATTGCAGCACGACTTGCAATTGCACGCGCCCTAGTTGAAAAATTTCCTAAATTAAAAGACACATTCCTTAATTATGACAGACAACTTTTAGTTGCAGATGTTAGGCGTAAAGAAGCTCGAAAACCTAATACGCAAGGTAATGCGCGAGCAAAAAGACAAAAATCCTATCGTTAAAGGATTTTTGTTTGTCAAGCATTTCATGCTTAACACGGCAGAAATCTTATCGTTAGATAAGATTTCTTGGTGTCAAACCCGTCAGGTTTAACACGCCAAAAATCGTACCGTTAAAATCAAATTAAGGAGAGGCAAATAAAAATGATCATTCCAGTTCGATGCATGAGTTGCGGAAAACCAATTGGCCACCTTTGGGAAGAATTCAAAGAACGAGTAGCGAAAGGCGAAGACCGTAAAAAAGTACTTGATGAACTAGGTCTAGAGCGTTATTGTTGCCGGGCAGTATTTATGGGTCATGTTGACTTAATTGATACCGCAGCTG
>JAIPJP010000006.1 GCA_021734105.1 Candidatus Woesearchaeota archaeon | reverse complement strand
TTTCATTTTTTTTTTATTTTCCCCAGAATGGATCTTGTTTACGTTTGATTTCAGCGCCATTTACGCATAGGCGAGCAATAGAGTATTCTCCCCTTGGTCGAATACGCTGTGCAGTTCCCTTTTTCATTTTTTTTATTTTCCCCAGAATGGATCTTGTTTACGTTTGATTTCAGCGATTTCTTTAAGCAATTCTATTTCTTCAGGAGTTAAAAGTTTACTGTGTTTTTTAAGTTTGCGAAAATCAGGAGGGGGGATATCGCTGTAAAGAACATCTTCTTCATTAAGTTGACGACCACCTGTTATGTTAGGAATGGATACTGCAACTTGTTTTCCTTTTTCTGCTTCTTTTACGTTCTTTTTATCAAGTTGCATTTCTTTAACAAAAGATATTTTTTCACCACTATTTTTTATAAGTGGCATATTTGTTTTTAGAATCCCTTCTTTAATTTCTACTCCTGCAACGCAAGGGTTCGATTGACGAAAAATACAATTAGCTAGTACTTGAATTTTACAAGGACGCATGAGTCCTTCAAGACTCTTTGCAGCAATTTCTTTTTCTTTTGTAATAGACCATTCTTCGTATTGTTCAATAAGATGATAAATGACAGGGCTAGTAATTACTTTGACAAATTTTCCACCATTAACTTGTGGAATGTTAAAACCAAGAATTGCTGCTGTTAAGGGGTTAGTTTCATAGTTACTTTCAGCATCTGTGATGTCTTTTTTACTAATGGGGCCAACACTAGCTTTTCTAATTTTAAAATTTTTTTCTCCAAGTAAGACACTTAATGCTTCAAGACTGCCAATGTTATCTGCTTTAATAATAATGCCTTCATTATCGAGAATGATATTAGTATTATTTATTTCTTGAGTAATAAATTCTTTTGCAGTGTTTATTTCATCAGGTGATGTTGCGCTCATAAGTGGCATACCTGACATGACACCTTTATGTTCGGGACAACTAAGTTTTACTCCTGTTGCTGCGATGACTTCTTTAACTGATCGAAAGGAAGATTTTTTATCGCGCATTTCATTATGTGCTTCTGGCTCAAACATTGCTTTAACGCGTGTTACGAGGGGACCGTCTTGTGTTCCGATGACTACTATATCGTTGACTTTGAGTTGGCCGTTGTATATAATAACATCCATTGTTGTGCCAAGGCCTTGTTCTTCTTTGACCTCTAGCACAGTTCCTTTTGCTCTACCTGTTTCATCAAGCAAGAGATTTTTTTCAAGAAATTTTTGTGCAAGCGCGCTAATAACCATTAAAAGTTCAGCAAGTCCGAGACTTTTCTTTGCAGAAAGTGGAATAATAGAAATTTGTTGGGTGAAATCTGATACTCTATCAAAACGTTCTGCCTGCATACCAAATTTTTCATGAATTTGCCCGACGAGCTCATAAATTTTGGTATCGATAACTTGTTGTACAGCAGGATTTTGAGTTCCGATGAGACCAAGAACTTGTTTGCTAGTATCTTGTGATTGGAAACGAGGAATAAGATCAAGCTTGTTTGCTGCAATAATAAAAGGGGTTTTTGCAGCACGAAGAATTTCAATTGCTTCAATAGTTTGTGGTTTAAAACCTTCATTAATATCAACTACAACAATTGCAATGTCTGCAAGGTTGCCTCCGCGTTTTCGAAGAGAAGTGAATGCCGCGTGACCTGGCGTATCAATAAAAAGTAAACCTGGAATTGTTAGAGTAATACCCATATTTTTAAGGAGTGTTCCACATTTTTTTTGAATAGTTTCTAAAGGTACAATAGATGCACCGATTGCTTGCGTGATTGCCCCGGCTTCTGAAGCAAGGATGTTTGTATCTCTAATTGCATCTAGAACAGATGATTTGCCATGGTCGACATGACCTAGAACGGAAACGATAGGACTTCTTATATTGTTCATTGGACTTTACCTGGCGTGCTTGTATGTTCAGTGAACCGCAAGAAGTATTTATAAGTTGTGCTTGCCTTTTGGCAGATCCTGTACTAAGAGAATATCCTCAAACGTCTTGTTTAATGAACCCATGTATAATTTATTTAATTGATATGTTAGTTGGTTATAAGATGTGTTAATTGATGCAAGATCTGTTTGGTTTAAATGGTGAATTTTTTCTTTACTTAATCGATAGATTTCTTGCTCATTAGCAGGCGATTCGTACACACTTTTTAACAAGGTCCAATTTGCAATAATTTCACTTAAAGAATTTTTTTGATGAAATTGTTGATATTTTTTAGCTGCATTAATTAAATCACTTGTTGTGTGTGCGTTAGTCATACGTTCAAATGTTTTTTTTGCAGAAATTTGTCGTATATTCTGTAAACGTATTCTCGCTTTTAGTTGCAGTAGGTTGTTTATCATTTTTACTTTGGTATAGTTGTAGGGAAAAACACTATCATTTATAAATATTCTTTATTTAATAGTAGGAACAGTAATGAAGTAAAGCTCAACAAAGCTTAAAAAGAACCTCTTTCTTATACATTCCATGAATGTAAAACGTCAGCAAGAAGTAATTAAAACAAGAAGTCCCACGCTGGTATTATTAGGGATAAACATCGTATTTTTCATTTTACAATTACTTATACCTGGCTTTCAAAAACTACTTATGCTGATATCAAGCAAAGTGGTGGCAGGAGAAGTATGGAGAATATTTACTTCGATGTTTCTTCACGGCAGCTTTGGCCATTTACTCTTTAACATGTATGCACTTATGATTTTTGGTCCGCTTATTGAAGCGAGAATTGGAAGAAAAAGATTTTGGTTTGCATATTTTCTAGCTGGACTCGTTGCAGCACTAGCCTACATTGGTTATAGTTATGTGATAGGAACGCCTGATGCTGCAGCAGTTGGTGCAAGTGGCGCTATAATGGGTATACTTGGTCTAGTTATATTGTTGTTGCCTAACTTGCGTGTACTCTTCTTTTTTGTCATTCCAATGAGCATGAGAACTGCAGGAATTTTATTTGCAACAATAGACTTTGTCGGGCTTTTTAACCCAGCATCCAGTGTTGCACATGTTGCTCACCTTGGAGGGTTGGCGGTAGGACTGCTTTTTGGCTGGTGGTTACTAAAGAAAAAAAAGGTGTTTATTCAAAAATTTACTCAACAAGGATTTGGAAGTGGTCGTCGAACAGTACGGGTAAATCTTGGTCGTGGAGATACTCCACCACGAACAAATTCAACAACGAACAAAAAATCATCCGATTATTCAAAAACTATTGAGCTTACTAAAGATGAATTAGACGATTATTTTAAATATGGGAAGATTTAAAGTTGAGTAGAGATGGTGAGAAAAAACGATTTAACAACAGCAGATTTAGATTGGATAAAAAGTAAACGAGTAGGATTAGTTCTTAGTGGTGGCGGAGGTCACGGTTTTGGAGAACTTGGCGCTGTTAAAGTTTTAGAGGAATATGGCATCATTCCTGTAGCCATTACTGGTTGTTCAGTTGGTTCACTTATTGGAACATGTGTTGCTTCAGGAAAATCAATTCTAGTTGCTGAAGAAGAATTCACTTCTTTAAATCCATTTCTTTTAGCAGATTTTACCATAAAAGGATTAGGTTTTTTGAAAGGTGATAGGCTCATACGACACATTCTAAATATTTTAGAAGTAAACTCATTTAAAGATCTTAACATACCATTAACAGTTATTGCGACAAATATTAACAATGGGAAAGTACGAGCGTTTAATCGAGGAAAATTACATCCAGTACTTGGTGCAAGTATTGCAGTTCCAGGACTATTCGCACCTAAAAAAATTGGTACACAATACTATGCGGACGGAGGACTTTATTCACCCATTCCTATAGAATTCTTGCCACCGGGTTTAGATGTTATTATTGTTGTAGATGTGTCTGAGCGATGGCAGGCCATCACTAGTGTATCTAGTGCATTTCACGTGTTGCAAAATAGCGTACGGATAATGACTCATGCATTAACGAAACGAATTTTACAGCAAGCTACTAAAAAACACAATCTTATTCTTATAGAACCCCCTATTCAATCTTATAGTTTCTTTGATATTCGAAGTAAACATGTTAAGGAGATGATTAAAATAGGAGAACAATCAACGAGAAAGGCTCTAAAGAACGGTATCCGACGTTTAAGACGGGCTGAGCGAAGACTTACCAGTCAAAACGCGTTGCCAAAATAACGCATATGACCTTAAAAAGTGAAGGTAAATGAATTTTTTTGTTTCTTTTGAAGCGCACTGCTCTTGGTTATTGATTCATTCTTTTTAAACTTTGCAAAAACAATGCTTCGCGGAAGGTAATAGGTTATTTTTGTGATGAGTCCTTTAGCCAGAAAGCTTTATAAATTAAACCTTGTTTCTTGCAGCTTATATGGCAATACTACAATTACGTTCAAAACGAAAAGCGACTGGAGGACGATATAAACGTGTTCAAGTAAAACGTTTAGGACAACTTGGTCGACTTCCAGCACTAACAAAAGTTGCACCACTAAAAGTTAAGCAAGAACGAACAGTCGGTGGCAATACAAAGGACAAGCTTCTTTCTGCAGATAAGGTAAATTTATTTGATCCAGCAACTAAAAAACATGAAGTGGTTGCAATAACAACTATTTTAGAAAATCCTGCAAACCGACATTTTGTACGGCGTAACATCTTAACCAAAGGAAGCATTGTAGAAACAGCAAAAGGTAAAGCAAGAATTACGAGCCGACCAGGACAAAACACGTACGTTGATGCGATTTTAGTAAAATAAATATTCTAATTAATTATTTTATTTTTTTAAGTTTTTACTAGCTAACTTTTCCTTTTTTAGCATCTACTTTTTTTTCATTAGCAAAACACTTAGAATGAATAATCCAAGCGGCATTAAAAATAATTTATTTGCGATTTCTCCTCCAAAAAGCAACGCTTTTTTGAGCATGAGCATTTGAGCTTGTAAAGGCATAATGTGTGCAAGAAATTGAACAAATTTTGGCATAAGTTCTAATGGATAAAACATGCCTGATAAAAAGAGTAAGGGAAGTGTGAATATAAGCGAGATAAGCACCGCGACCCCTTCACTATCGCTAATAAGACCAATAAGATATCCAACAAGGGTATTAATTAAAGCAATAAATAGAATTGCTTTAATAAGTAGCCAAAAGTGAATGGAGAATGTAGCACCAAAGAGTTTGAATAGTACAAAAAGAACAACAAATTGTATGATGGTAAGTAAAGTAAAAAATGCAAGTTTTGAAAAAATATATGTTCCTGGCAGACTATTGCTTGCACGAATTCGAGAAAATAATTTCATTTTTCTATCATACATCACACCTGTTGAACAAAGCATAAGCACAAGAAACATATTGAGAATTGTAAAGAGAGGGGCAAAACCAATCTCGAGCATGCTACGCTCTTTGTGAACGCCTAGTTTATTATTGTTAATGGGATTAGAAAAGAATTTTGTATCACTATTAGCAACACGAGTAAGTTCATCATTTGCATCACTAATGCTTTGCTTAGTACGTACAAGAGATGAAATTGAAATTGAGTCGATTGTTTGGATAGCAATCTCTATTTTGTCTTGTGCATTCGCAGTTGTTGTTTGTAACTCTTTTGCAAAACTTTCAACAATTTTATTTCGAAGAGGCTGAATTGCTAAATCAATTTTCCATTCTGCAAGAGCTGTAATTGCAGGTTCGCTATTATCATAAACAGTAGTAATACTTGCTTGTTGTAAATTTTCTATATTGCTAGTAAATCCTAAGGGAATAATCATGCCAAATAAATACTCTTTATTTATTATTGCATCGCGCATGAGCTCGCGACAATTATTTTGTGTGTTAATTGTTATTTTAAAACTATCAATGCCGGCAAGCGCGCCTTTTGTAAACTCCGTTTGATCAAAATCACAGACTAATACAGTAAGAGAATCAGGTGATGTATTGAGCATGAATACATAAATAAGACCAATAATGACAGGAAGGGCGAGTGAAAGATAGAGATATTTCTTTTTTCGCAAAAGAAGCTTCATTTCTTTACCAAAAAAACCTGCAAAGCTTTGAGGAATCATACTAATTCTCGCAAGAATTCTTTTAGTCATTCTTATCATACGCTTTTCACCTTCAAAAATAATTCATCAAGATTAGGTTCTCTAAATCCTAATTCATAACAATCAATATTAAGTTTTTGAATAAATTTTATGAAGTAATTTCTTTGACCAGCACTAGTAACAGAGAACATCATATAGGTGCCAAAGCTATCCATGATGGCAATATCATGTTGAACACAATATGCTAAGATATTTTTTTGTTTTTCCTTTGAGAGCGGTCCAAACTTGAGTTCGAGAATAAAATGAGTATTAAGTTTATGCCTAATATCTGCAAGTTTTCCTTTGCTAAATATTTTTCCTTTATGCAGAAGAATAATAAGATCGGTATGATGTTCTGCTTCAACAAGCATGTGGGTGGTAAGAATTATTGTTTTTCGTTTACGCTTTTGCAGCTCAAGAAAATGCCACAATAATTTTCTGTTTTGATAATCAAGACCGACAAATGGTTCATCAAGAATCATAACTAATGGATTATGAAGCAGTGAAACAGCAATGTTAAGACGCACTTTTTGACCGCCAGAAAGTTCATTTGGAAATCTATCTAATGCAACATCAAGTTGCAGTGTCTGTAGTAATTCTTCACCGCGTTGCAATGCAATTTTCTTAGACAGCCCATGAAGTCTACCAAAAAAAACAAGATTTTCTGCAATGGATAAATCAGGAACAACAGCTATTTCCTGAGGGACAAAACCCATATCTTTTTTTGCAAGACCTCGTTTGAGTCCCGCAAAGCGGATTTTACCTTTAAATTTTTTTGTGACGACTCCTGCTAGAAGATGTAAAAAAGTAGATTTTCCTTCACCACTTCTTCCAACAACTGCAACAATCTGGCTTGTTTTTAACGTGAGATTAATACCTGCAAGAACTTGTTTTTCGCCATAAGAGAATTGTATGTTGTTTGTACGTACAAGCGGAGAAGATCGTTTTTTAAATAAGCTTAGCAATCTCTTTTTAAACTTCATATTTGTTCTTAACACCTGTTCCTCTTTATAATTCTTATCCAAACCTTTTTAAATAACAATGAGGCTATGAGGTGTATGCCAGATCTTTTAACCATTGGAATTGTCGCGCTAGCAGTTATTATTATTTTTATCCTCTTTTTTAAGCTTCTTAAGAGCGTTTTAAAGGCAGTAGTTATTGCAGCAGTACTTCTTATTGTGTTTTTACTTGTGATGAAATTTGCAGGTGTACCAACTGATGGATTGCTTAATAAGTCAAATGGAACGGATAATGATGCAGTAAACATGACAACTAATCAAACAATGAATCTTGCAGGTCAAGCAATACGGATTGTAGAAGGTACTGGAGAGAAACTCTTAGATAAGGTATCGGATGCTTTAATTGAAGACATAACCATGTCTGATGCGATTACAGAAGAAGAATAACTAGTACATTAGGTGAGAGCTATGAGTTTTTTAAGTAAAATTTTTCACAAAAAAGATGATTTTGATATTAACGATCCAGCATTTACAGCAGGGCTACCACCCATGCAAGACGCGATGAATTCTACAATGGATGTAGGGGCTTCTGCTTTACCAAATGCCTCATCGCCAGATTCCTCGCATGCAACCTCGACACCTGCTAATTCTACTTCATTTGAACAATCAGGCACGCCATCATCAGGGGTTGCATCATTTATGGAACGATCAGGAGATGATCTCACTGGGCTTCCCCCTTTTGAAGATGATGCACCAGAGCAGCAACATCAACCAACAGCCTCACAACAGCTCTCGTCACAACAAACAACACCTTCTCCTGCTGCATCCTCATCAACAAAAGGGCAAGAACTTGCTCAGCATTATATTCAACAACAAGAACAACCGATTCGAGGACAACAAACAACTTCACAAGGAAAAACAACAGCACATTCATTAGAAGTAATTGACGTTAAATTAGACGCGATTCGTAGTGAACTTTCTTCTATTAGTCAACGACTCGAAAAACTCGAACAAAAAAAATGGTAAAACAATATCGAGGTTATATTGTCCTTGCACTTCTCGTGCTCGTTTTAGACCAACTTACTAAATTAGTTGTTCGACTGGGCGATTTATTTACAACAGGCGCTATTGTTGATATCACCTTTATTATTAATACGGGAAGCTTGTTTAGTTTATTTGACAGCGTTAATGCGATTAACATAATTTTTATTATTATTAGTCTTTTTGCTTTAGGATTTTTAATTTATTATGTGGAACAAGAAAAAAAGTATCTTTTAGGGATTGGATTATTATTGGGAGGTATTTTAGGGAATTTATTTGATCGCATATTTGTTGGAGGAGTTATTGATTGGATAAATTTTCATATCTGGCCAGTTTTTAATCTTGCAGACGCTGCAATTGTTACAGGTGTTATTGTAACTATTATTATGGTCTTGCGAGATGATCGAGGAGATTGATAATGAAACTTTTTATTATTCGACATGGAGAAACAAATTATAATGTGCTTAAACTCTGTTCAGAGTCGCCAGGAACACACGTTTTTTTAACCAAAAAAGGAAAAGAACAAGCACAACAAGTAGCAGAAGAATTAGCCCATATTCACTTTGATGAAGTCTATGTCTCAGAACTCTATCGTACGCTACAAACAGCATCAATTATTAATCAATATCATGAATTACCCTTAAAAATTGATTCTCGAATAGATGAAAGAATATCTGGTTTTGATAATTTACCACTTGAATTATATCGTCAATATTATGATGCTGACTGGTATACAAAAAAAGCACCAAATGCAGAAAGTTTTCAAGAACTTAAAAGCCGTGTACGCTCATTCTTGCAAGATTTATTTGCCAAACGAGATGAACTAAACAATGTTCTGATTGTTTCACATGGACAAACCATACATGCTATGAAAACATTTCTTTTAGGTATGAGTGATGAAGAAGTCTATGCAGCTGAATTTGCTGGTCATCCAAGAAATGGTGAAATTTTTCAGTATGAATTATAAATTGAGAATATGTTTTTTAGAATTCGTCTTGACTTTCAAGCTCATCAAGATAACCTTTGTTTCTAAGCCACTTAGCCTGTACAGGTCGATATTTGAAAATAATATCTCCTTTTTCATCGCCACCAAACTCCCATGGTTGTACGAGCACAATATCATTTTCTCGCACCCATAAATAACGCTTTAGTTTTCCTGGGATACGACAAATACGCTCTTTACCATCAAGGCATTGTACGCGACAACGACTACCGCCTAACCGAGCCATGAGTAAGCCAATAGTTTCTTCACCTTTAGGAAGGCGAACTCTACGTACTTCTTCAGCTTCCATTTGAGCTCTATCTTCAGGACTCATAGGTTTTCTTGGTGCTGGTCGTTTAGGTGGTGGCATAATGCTACGAAACAAAGGTTGCTTTATATACTTATTGAAAATTTATAATATGTTTAAAGAGGAAAATAGTTTTATTTTTCATATTGGATACATGAGCTTAGAAAAATGTCTTACTTATTGTTGGATTGTTCTTTCTTTGTAAAAAGAAAAAAAGAAGACGTTATTCTTCATCGTCATCGCCTTCACGACGAATAACTTTTACAGCGTCCATACGAAGTGTGATGGGAATAGGAACTGCCGCTTCAAGTAGTTCGACAACAACTTCTTCTTTTTGCCGGTCAATACGAGAAACTTTTGCTTTTTCACGCTTAAAAGCACCGCTGATAATTTCAACGATATCATTTTTCTTGATATTCATGTCTTTGACGACTTGCTCAAGCATGTGTTCAATTTCTTTATATTCAATAACGTTAGGTAAAAGTCCTCGAGCGTAAGGAATACCATAAGCTGCTTGCTCTGCATCGCTTCTGCTCCCTGCTTCAACAAAGATGTAACCGCGCATGCCGTGAGGTCTAATTGCTGCATAAACTGATAAGTTCTTTCGCTTTGCGTTACTACCCAGAAAACTTAATACTTGATCTTCTCGATTAGCTGTTGTTCGCACCGCATAAATTTGCGCTTCATCAGTGGTTTGACTATCGGTGTCTTTAACAGTTGTTTGGTTATCATTATTCTGGGACTTGGTATTGTTGCTCATTTTAAACTCCTTTTACTTTGAAAAAATAATCAATTGCGTGAATGATGAAACCAATCAATCCAATAAGAAGGATTCCTAATCCTGCAACTTTCATGATTGCTTTATATTCCTCCCTGGTAGGTTTTTTAGTAATGCGAAATACTCGAACGCATTCCTTGTAGAAGGAACGAATTTTTTCTCTTTTCATCGTGTAATCCTACCTCAGAAGCGCGCTTCTCCTTTTAAAGGTTGCCTTTTAAAGGCTGTTGTTAATTAAACGCATGTATGCGTTTTAGCACCGCTTAGACCCGTTATTATGCTAATTGATGAATTCAATACCTAAATCAGTTTCTTTTTCGCTTTTTCCATCAAATTTTTCCGATTTACGGCCTGTAATTTGGGAGCTTTGTACGCCTGTTACAATGAGCATGACTCGAATAGTGCCTTCAAGGTCTTCGCTAATTTGTGCTCCCCATATGATGCGGGCATCATCACTTAAACGCTCACTAATGGCTTGTACAACCGTTTTAGCTTCATCAAGTTTAAGATCATTACCGCCTGCAACATTAATAAGCGCGCCATTTGCACCACTAATATCTACGTCAAGTAAAGGATTATTTACTGCTTTTTCAACAGCTTCAGCGGCTCTATCATCAGTATCTGATTCTCCAACACCGATGAGCGCCACACCACCATCGCCCATAACAGCACGAATATCTGCAAAATCAAGGTTAACAAGACCTGCTTTGGTTACCAGCTCTGCAATACCTTTTACAGCGTTAGTGAGAATTTCATCTGCGACTTTAAATGCAGTGTGTAATGGTAAGTCATGTGCTATTTCTAAAAGTTTATCGTTGGGAATAACAATGAGCGTATCAACATTCTTTTCAAGAAGTTCAAGACCTAAAATTGCATTTTCTGTACGTCGTCCACCTTCCATTTGGAATGGAAGCGTTACAATTGCAACCGTTAAACAACCAGATTTTTTTGCAATCTCGGCAATGACTGGAGCTGAACCGGTACCCGTACCACCACCAAGGCCGCAGGTGATAAAGACCATGTCGCTGCCTTGAATGCCATTTCGAATATCAGATTCGGACTCCTTAGCAGATTCAGCACCGACATGCGGTTGGCCACCGGCACCAAGACCTTTAGTTAAATCTCGACCGATAAGCACCTTTTTATCCGCACTTGTATAAAGTAAATCTTGCGCGTCAGTATTTACTGCAATAGTTTCAGTTCCTATAATGCCAACTTCAGCAATACGATTAATAGTGTTACAACCACCACCACCTGCGCCGATAACTTTAATTTTTGCTTTTTGGCTACTGAGCAATTCTTCAAGCTCTGCATCAAGCACATTTTCTGGTTTAGAAGCTTTTGGGCGTTCTTCACGCTCTTGAGCATTAATCATAGCATCTTGAATAAATGAATCCATTTCTATTCCTCCAATTATAAACCCTCAACACCCTCTTTGGATATAGTATTAGGGAGAGACACTGTTTATAAACTTTTCTAGGCCAGTCTAGTGACGAACGAAGCCACACGCGCTACTGTTTAGCGTGTACATGAAATAAGTATTACTATACTTAAAAATAACTTTAGAAATAGAAAGTAAAAAGAAACTAATAAAAAATAAAAAAATAAACAAGAATGGTTTTAACAACTACCTTCTACTGCTGGTGCATCATTGACAACAACTACATTATCGCATGCTGTTGGAGCATCATCAAATGCTGCGCAAAGGCCTGCTTGATAACCACTTGCACTTCGAGAGCCACTAAATGAGATCCCATCAATATATACTCCAGGACTACCGCTTGCACCAAAGAGTTTCATTAATCGAGCATCTTCTGCTGCAAATTCAATTGCTCGTTCTTCTTCACAATTTGCAATGTAGTCAACATCATAGCCTAGGTCTTCTGCAATTGCAACATAACATTCATCTGCGTTTTGTGATGTGCATGCGCTGTTCATTTCGATTACAAATTCAAACCACGCATCAAGACCGTACTTTTCTTGAACGCATTGTTCTCGAACGTTTTGTCTAGCTTCAACTACGCCGTGCATGGAGCAGTATTTATTCTCCTCATCAAGACAATAATTAGGTCCGCCACCTTGATAGTTTTCATAATAAATATAGTGTGGGAAGAACTCTGCATCATCTTTGAGGAGTTCGTATGCACCAATCATTGCTTCTTCAGCTTGATTACCGTGCGGACAATAACTCATTAGAAAGAAATCAATTTGTGGTTTATTATCGCCGCTTACAATTCCCATTTCGCTTAATCGAGCTTTTTGCTTTTCTTCATCGATAAACCATGTTGCACCAGTAATACTATCTAATAATTTATAACTACCATCGTCTAGTGCTTCAAAACTTGTTTGAAATTGTACATCTTGCCACACTTGTGTTTCTGTTACGCCAGGTGCAAATATATAGGTGGGTACGATATCAACGTTGTATTTTTTAACAAGTGCTTTTCCTTCTGTGCTACTAACATCAACAGTTCTAATTGTTGCGCCAGGGAAATAACCTGTTGTTGCACCCACAATTCCTGAAGTATCGCATGAATTACATTTTTCATCATTAAGCACAATCATTTCAAACTCTTTGACAGGAGGAAGATCATCGCATGCTGTGGGTTTATCATTACCAAATGCAGCGCAAAATGCTCGCTTAAAATCATTAATTTCGCGACCGCCGGTATATGGTTGATTGTTAACAATGATTGTTGGACTACCTGATGCGCCTGCATTAACACTATTAGCTGCTGATTCAGAAAGTAGTTCTTTTCCTTTATCACCCTGATAACAAGTACGTACTGCTTCTACATCATAATCTAAACTTTGCGCACACGCTTCCCAATTATTTGGAATTGCGCTTGCATCTTTGTTCATGCATAAAACGAAATCAAGATATTTGCTTGCATCGACATCTCGGGCACAAAGCTGAACAATGTTGCCATCGGTTTCTGGTTGGCCATGTAAACTTTGGAACGCGCCATTTCCTAAGTCAGTTGAAATATAATCAACCTGTAAATCAAAATTTTCTTCGCCTAATTCTTGTACTGCAGGAAATAAGGTGTCTTCAGCTTGTACACCGTATGGACATTGACTCATTACGTAGAGTTCTACAGCAAGTTTATCAGAAACTGCACTAGTTAATTGTCCGGTTAATTTATTATTTGTTTTTCCTTCTTTATCTATATTAATGGAAATATCGCTAAATCCATGGGTGAATATAGATGCGATTAATAGTACTGCTAATGCAATAGTTGTTACTTGCCAGATCGCAGGACCAGTTCCTGTTTTTGCAGGTTTACTTTTGTAAGTTGTTGTTTCTTTGTTAGCTACACTGCGCTCATCATGATGTCGTCTTGTTTCATTTGGTTCTTGTCCAGGAAGACTTTCATTCATTTCAGCAGATTCTTTTGCTTCTTGATCTACTGCGGGATGAGCTATTTTATTCTTTAAATGTTTTTTATGACTTTTCGTACTAATCACCCCACCCATATTTGGATTTACTTTTAACATTTTGGCTGCTTATATAAAGTTTATGCTGAATTAATAAATAAATTTATTTTCAAAAAGAATTATTTTATAAATAATCGCCGCTAGTGGCTCTTTATGCGAAAACAGTTTTCCAAAAGCGATATTAAACAATTTCTTGAAGCACATACTTTTGCAAGGGGGCTTTTTACTAAAAAATCTCAAGTTGTCCAAGATGATGCTGCATTATTTGTTGATAACAAACTCTATTTTCTTTTGTTTAATGATGTTTGGTGTCCTTCACTAAAACTTTTAGTAGATAATCCGACATTATTACCGCACGTTGTTGTTGATAAAGGAGCAATTAAGTTTGTTGTGAACGGTGCAGATGTTATGCGACCAGGAATAGTTCGTATGGACTCCTTTTGTTTGGGCGCTCTTGTTGTCATTGTTGACGAAGGTTTTGGTAAGCCACTTGCTGTGGGAACTGCATTATTTTCTAGTGATGATATGCGCAAAATGGATTCTGGTAAAGTTGTTACGTTGTTACATCATATTGGCGATGCCTATTGGGAGAAAAGTATCTAAAATTATTTTGCTGAGGTGTACGCAGAGTTGTGTACTATATTTCAAAGAGATTTTTCTTTTGGAGTTTAGCATCTCTTTTTTAGATTGAACTTTTTGCTATGCTCCCCATTTCTTTTTTTATGATGGCTATGTTCTGCTTTGTCCTTTATGAAGTGAGTGAGATTATTGTATGAATTTTATGCTTTTAGGCTCGTAGATGTTCTGTATTCCTTGAATTTCTTTGTTTGAATTGATTGCTATTTGCCATTTAACACGCGGAATTACCAGTTTACTACTAACAGGTAATAAAAATAACGAAAGATTTAAATAGTAGTTTTACCATAATATGCTATATGGGAAATAAGAAGAAATTAGATGATATTCCTTTTGAAATTCATCGCGCAGACGAAGATGAAGGTTATAGTCCTGGTTCTATAGTTGAGCTCTCACCTACGTTAGATACAAACATTCAGTCCTCTACAACACCCAAAAAACCACTTGCTCGCCCTTTACAACAAGAACGAGTCATAGAATTTACCGATGCGTCTTTAGGCGAAACTATTCGCCAGCATTCTAGTAAACAGTTATCACGTGATCTACACACCCGCTACGCTTCGCACACTTCGCACACTTCGCACACTTCGCACCAATCGAGCATTTTACGCAAGGCACGACAAGTAGGCAAACTAGCCGCAGGAACACTTCTTGCAGGGTTTCTTCTTTATTCCGGAGGGCGAGCAATTTTTTCAACAAGTGACTCAACAAGCAGGCCGGACAAAGAACTTTTTACTAGAGTTGCAGAAAACTTTCTTCCTGAAGGTGCAGTCGTTGGACTTGTTACTGACAAGGATACTACTTATTTTTATGAAAAAGACGCATTTATGAGAAATCTCAGCGCACAAAAAGCATATGTTGATGATTCCTTATTAACTGTTGATACAAATATAATGAATAAAACTATTTCACTTGTTAATCATCTTTCTTTTGATGAACTCATGAAAACAACAGGACTTAACGGTATGTACAAAATGTATACTGGATTTGCTACAGAAAAAACAGACTTTGATTTTGCAATGAACTTTATGTGGACGCGAAAAGTAGCAAAAATGAATGGTCGATTTGCAGGCCTTGCAACAATATGGGCCCAAGCATACGACCAAAAAACAACATCCAAATCAAACCTGCAAGAATTTAAAAAAACTTTAGGTGAGACGTTAGATGATATGCTTTCTTCACTTGACAAACATGATTATTATGGTATCGGAGATTCAGCAGCAACCAAAGATGGTATGATAAGTATAGCATTTCACGATGAAAAAAAACGATTCTTAGATAATTATATGAACAATCTTAACGAAAATATTCTAGTTGCTTACACGTTAACAGAATTATTCCCTGATATTAACCCCGCATTTAATCTTGCATCTTTTGATAAACTCCTTAAAGAAGCAGGACCTGAATTTATCTATAATATACCTGCACTGGGAGATTCATGGCTTAGCCACGGACCATTCCAATTTACTTCACAAATTATTCAACCAAACGGCGCGCCATCTTTAAATCAATATTTTTCTGATAATTTTTGCATTCCAGCAAGTATGGAAGACTATGACACGCCAGAAGAACATAATCGCGCAGCAGTCATGACGATTATTTATAATGCAGAACTCTTGGCAAATAAACTTTATACGGCTGGCGAAATTAAAAATTTTAATGATAATTTTGAAGCATTATCCAAGCGAGAACAAGAAATATTTATTGCAGGACAAGCAAGTGCCGCCCATCATTATTCTTCAACATCAGCATCAACAGTACGAGATTATCAAATGGCGGTTACTGCCGGCAAAAAAGATTTTAAAGATATTATTTCTACTATTGAATATACAAAAGGTGATTATTATTACGATCAAAGCATTCGCAATTACCTTGTTTTAGACGCGCTTGAAAATCAAAAAAAGAAAAAATGAAATTATCACATTTCTTATTATGCTACCAAAGCTAATTGAAGAAAAGGTTTATTTTTCATTCGCTTTTTTATAATCTTCCAAACTACCAATATCGATCCAATTATCGATAGGTCGAGTATATACTTCTGAAACTTTAGTTAAGAAAATAATCATCTCGCCCATGTTGTCTAATCTCTTATTTTCTGCGACTAAATCCTTAATTTTATGTAGGTCGTCTTTTTTGATAAGATAGACTGCGGTTGCTGTTAAGCTTGATTTAGGATTGGCAGGTTTTTCTTCAAAGGTAAGAATTTTATTAGTTTCATCAATTTGTACAACGCCAAATTTATTAGCTAAAAGTTGAGGGTCTTTAAGATCGTAGGTTGCAATAACGCTTGCATGTTTATTTTTTGCGATATCTGCCATTTCCTCAAGATTAGTTTCAAAAAGATTATCGCCAGCAAGAAGAAACACGTCGTCATTGATTTGCTGATTTTTCACAGCAAAAAGCAAATCACCAACTGCACCAAGTCTATCGTCATTAGATGTTGTGCCATCGTTTACAATAGCAATAGTTGTTGGCGAGTCAAAACTTTCAGCCCACTTCGTGAATGTTTCTGCAAACTTATTGTTTGTAACAATAATAATTTCATCAAGTTCCCCTTTTTTTGCTAAATTTTCTAGTTGTTTAATAATTAATTCAACAATTGGTTTTCCTTTAATAGGAAGCAGTGGCTTTGGAGTGTGTTTCGTTAACGGGTAAAGTCTTGTTGCGTACCCCGCGCAAAGAATAATTGCTTTCATGATACGTATTTTTAATAAGTTTTCTTTTTAAATGTTTGGTAGAAAAGGCTTTGTATAGAGATGAATTAATTTTTTTATTGCGAAGAAGTATTCTTACTCTGCTCAAAAGAATTTATCAACAAATGAACTCGCAATATAATTGTTGCTCATGCTATCATGCTATCTTTTTACAGTAGACCTTGCAATTCTTTTTTAAAGCAATCCTAAACGATGATTTTTAGTCATTTTTGTGTTGCAGAACATTATTTTTTTATAACCATTCTTCAAGAAGTATTTTTTCTTGTTTACCTAATGGTTCAATAGCAATAACTGTATCTATCGTGATGGGTGTTTTAGAAGTAATTTTTATTGCGTTATTTTCAGTATAATAATCAAATTCGGGGTCTGGCTCAATAGTATGGGCGAGTAAATCATTATTAAAATATATTGCAACACCATTTCGTTTAAACGCTTCAAAATAGTTTGCATGTACACTATCTTCAGAAATATTTTTTGCATTGAATATTTTTTTATATTTTTTAAATAATTCTTGAGCTGAGAAGTCATCAAAATTAACTCCTTGTTGAGCTATAAAATGAAATGATTTAGCTAAATAATCCTGAAATGCATGCATTTTAGCAAAGTCCTTAATCACTTCAATAATGTTTTCTTCTTTATTTGCAGCAAAACCTTTTGAGAATGGAAATGTTTTTGGAAAATTATGATGGGCACAAAAATATAATGTATTAAGCTCGCTGTAGGGTGGCAAACCCATAGACAATTTACTTGAAGTGAGAAAAGCAGTAGTTTCTTCTATGGAGCTGCCTCGAACAAAATTATATTGTTTAGGTTTTTCTAAATTGATGTGGTGATATTTTTCTTCTTGCATAAAACGTTGTTGTTTTCTATGACTATATAAATATATGTTGCTATTGGCTTTGTTCACCAAGGATAATTTCTTTAAGGCAGTATTCTATCTTTTTAAAGCAGATCTTTTTGATTCTAATTTCGAAAAATTAACTGCTTTCACATAATGATTCGTTCTTAGTTTTTATTATTTTTTAGCGAGAAATTTTATGGTGAGAGCATAGTGTTATGAAACATACTTTTAAAGTTAATTTGAGCCATTACTAAAAGAAGATGTTTTATATTGTGTTAGGATAAGGGATTTATTGCCCATTAAAGCCCCAGAGTAAAGCATGAGCGTGTTTCTTTGCGATATCAATCTCTTTTTTTTCCCAGCCATCTCCAAGAATTCTGTATTCTATAGTTCTTTTGTTTTGTTCAGCCCGACTAATTCCGTATTGCATGCCTCTAGAAATCCCTAAATCTTGATATACAACAGTAACAATATCTGGCAGAGATTCAATTAAGTCTTTTCCAGCATTAATTCCCAGATCTCTTTCTTGAGGGATTGTATCATCTAGTATTCCGGGTTGCGTATAAAATAAATGCGAAGCAAAAGGTGTTTCTTTACGAAGCAAACTATCTCTAACACACGCTCTTGCATAAAGAAGATTTCTTTTTATTTCTTGTTTAGTATTTCCTGAATAAGGAGTTTCAATATCAACAAATTTTTTCATATATTTATTGGATTATTTACTATTTTTTAAAACTATAGGTTAGTTGGCTTTTCTTTAAAAAGAAGAGTATGTGGTTTTAAAGACGCCTTAAAGAATTCTTAAGGCGAACAAGCAGACAGACAAATTTGTGTATACCTGCGTAATATCTGCGTTAAGAATTTTTTTTATTCCTAAAGAAGTGTAAGGATTAACAAGCCCTCTTGACGCATTTAATGCGTAATTATTAAAACTTTTTTTGTTTTGTTATTGCATTTATTTTATATAGGTTGTTCGTTTAAGAACTGTTCTACACACATAACCACTTCTGGTGGCGGGACTGGTCTGGGTTGACAAGGAACTATTAGGTTGGTATCTATGCTGTTGTCCATTGTTTCATAGCACTCAAAGCCTTCAGGCTCTACCATAATTGTCGGCGGTGGAAAACCACACTCATTCCAATACATTATACTTTCTTCGAAACTTTGTCTACACTCCAAGAGTTCATATTCCCATCCTACGAGTTCGTGTTTGGTGATGAGCACTTCGCATGACAAAGGTATTATTTCTTGTTCTTCTTGTGTTATTTGCTGTATTTCTTTTTGTGTTACTTCTTGTGTTTCTTCTGGGAGTTCTTGATTACTAGTAGTTTGCGGAGTGGGAATCTTTTGTGTTGTTTGATTGGTTGAATTGGCAAGTGTTGAACTATTAAGAGATGTTGTGTTTTGCAAATCAATAGAGCTTTTCTTAATGTCTTGTTGTATTGTTTTATTAGTACAATCTATTGGAGGTGCGGGTAACTGCTCAGGATTATTATTTTTAAAATCTCCTTTGTCATATAACCAAGTATAAGCACTTACTAAGTCTCCAGAAAAAATATTATCACACGCCTCTTTATGTGCCATTTCATAACAAAACAATCGAGGATTGCCAACTTTTGTTTTTGGTCGAAGCAACTTTTTTAATTCCTCAAGTTTTGCAGGGTCTGGATTACAAACATCTATTTCAAATATTTTTCGTAACAATTGCCTTGCAACATTATACTTTGCATTTTCAATACGCTCTTTAATATCATTTCCAAGTAAACCCGGCTTACTTTCTGCATTGGTGTAATCGTCATTTGCACGCTCCATTGATTTAATGAGGATATATAATTGTACTGCTTCTTCTAGCGAATCATTATCTGCAACGAGTTGTGCTTCAAACCACTTTCTAAATTTCTTTTTTGTTTCTCGATTAATTTTTTCTATATTTTCTTTTGAAAAGAAAGATTCTTCGCCTGTTGCGCTCAAAGAAACTTCCAGTAACGCCTGTAGTTCATTAAGTTTTTTAACAAAATCAGGATCGTCTTGTTGAATGTTTGCAAACGTTTCTTCTTTAAGCATATCGCCCCTTTTTTTTAACTCATTCATTAAATATTTACATTCAGGATTATCTATGTAATTACCATAAGATGTAGATTGTTTTTTCCGACAATACTCGTTAATAACTCTTTTAAGTTTAAATAATTCTTGTATGCTCGCGTTTTCCATTGCTCTTCGTATTGCAACAGCAGTATTTTTATCAGGTTGTTGGGTGATTACTTTTAGTGTTATATTTGCAATTAACTCACTATTTGTTGTAAACTGTGTTTCGGGTGTTATTTTTTGTTTTTCATCTTTTTGTGAACTTGTTGTGGTTGTTTGCATCAGTCCTTTTATTGTATTCCATAATCTGGATAAAAAACTGTTTTTCTTAGTTTTTTCACATGCAAAACAATACCCTTCTTTAAGAACGCAACTTTCACTACAACTTTTCTCACACTCACTAACAGAGTTAAAGTTATCGGTGCAGTTAAAATCAATAGAAGCTTGGGTTGGTGAGTATGTAATAACAAAATCATCATCTGTTAGAGAATTATTTACGTTAAGATTGTTTTGCTGAGCATTAACTAGTGCAGGTGCACTTAATAAAAGAAATAGAAGAATTAACATTTTGTGAACTAGTCTCATACTATCTTTTTATATGGTTTGTTTTCTTTAAATATTTATGCGAAACACTTATTAAGCAAAATCTGTATTTATAAGAAGAAGTCATGATTGACTTGCAATTTTTTTAGTAAACTTTCTTTTTCAAATTTTCACGTTATTTTTTTAACAATGAGGAATACTAAAACAACATGAGTGCTTGGTATTGTTTGGGAACAATTTACTCCGGACTTTTAAGAATATCTTTGTTATGTATCTTTTCTAAACCGACAACTAAAAAATCTTTAATTTGATTATCTTGTATTTTTGGCTCCACGACGCACGCAACTTCTTGTCCTACTTCGAATTTGCTGTTTTTATGCGTGGTGAATGACTTATCTTCAATTTGAATAAAGAAAAGACCTGCTCGTGTTTTCTTAATTATGCCAGGCATAAGAAATTGTTTTTCTGGAGTTGATGTGTTTGAATTGATGAGAAAATTGCCTGTATCAGTATGTGCTATGGTGAGTGAGAAAAGTTGAGAAAAAGAAAAGAAAATTTGTTCCATTTTTGTGTGCTCCATATTGCGAAGATTTTTTTTGCGCAAAGCAGATAATTAGCTCATATCGCTCGCGGTAATTTTGCTTTTAGCAACGCACATAAATTATTTCATTTTTGGCACGCCAAAAATCTTCAATTTTTTAGCGAATACTCCTTGCTTGATTTACTTTTAAGGCAACAAAAAATTGCTTGCTTACAAAATGTCTTCAATGGGTTTCTTTTTTTCAATTTTTGGAGCTGGTTTTGTTGCTTCTGCTACTTGCGCATCTGCTTGAAGATCAACGCCTAATTCTTTTAAACCACCAAGATGCATTTGCATAAGTTGTTCAACGATATTTAAGATTCGGGCTAGTTCTTCACGTTCTTTTGCTAATGTTGCAAGGGAGCCTTTGTGAAAGCCAATTTGTTCTTCTTTACTTGTTTGTTGTTCTGTCATAATGTTTAACCTCTCTATTTTTTTTATTATTTGTTATTGTATTAAATTTTGTTTGTCTTATAATGTAGTTTATTCTTGTTATTTAAATGCTCTTTTTTTGCGCAGCATTGTTCTCGTGCTAAAAAAATACTGTGTATTTTTGGCGCCTCAAGAAAATCTCTGCTTTTCTTAAGGTTCTGCTCGAAATGTCTATCATTTATCGCAGCTATTTGCTTTACTTTGTTTGCAAATGCGATGAACTTTAAGTTATTTGCAAGGTGGCGTTAATATTTACTCAAACGCACTTTTAATTTTCTCAAAAAGTCTTTCGTGAGGTTTCTTTTCCTGTTGCCCCTTCTCAAAATCTTTAAGTGCTTCTTTTTGCTTTCTACTTATACTTGTTGGCACTTCCACTTGAATTTTAACGTATTGATCTCCAATATCGCTATGTTGTACATGTGGTAAACCCTTATTTTTCATGCGAAGAAGAGTACCTGGTTGTGTTCCTGAAGGAATTTTAAGTTCTGCTTTTCCTGTAATTGTCGGTACCGTGATTTTATCACCAAAAACTGCTTGACTAAATGTAATGGGAACTTCAATATATAGGTTTGTTCCATCGCGACGAAAAAATTGATGATTTTTTTCATGGATGAAAATGTATAAATCTCCAGCTGGCGCGCCAGGTTCTCCTGGTTCACCTTCGCCTTGCATTCGAAGCCGCATGCCGTCTTCGATACCTTCAGGAATAGTAATCTTAATAGTTTTCTCGCCATGCACAAAACCTTTTCCTTGACAAGTAGTACAGACTTCATCAACAACCTCACCCATGCCGTTACAGGCATTACATGTTGTTTGCGTTTGCATAGCACCAAAAGGAGTTCGTCGAACAGTAGTTGTAACACCTTTACCACCACATTGCGCACAGGTAGTTATTCCATGACCACCATGACCATCACAATCATTACAGGTGATTTTCTTTTTCATCTTAACTTTTTTATCAACACCTGTTGCAACTTCTTCAAGGGTTACATCTAAATCATATCGAAGATCGGCTCCTTGTCGGGGACCGCGTCTGCCAGCAGTATTAAAGCCACCTCCTCCGCCGCCGAAAAAAGAGTCAAAAATATCATTAAAATCAAAACCAGAACCTGAAAAATTAAAACCTCCAAAGCCACCGCCTGGACCACCAGCACCGCCATATTTCATACCTTCGCTGCCGAATTGATCGTATTGTGCTCGCTTATTATCATCACCAAGAACACTTGCTGCTTCATTAACTTCTTTAAATTTTTTTTCTGCTTCAGTGTCGCCTTCGTTTAAATCAGGATGGTATTGTTTAGCCATCTTTTTATACGCTTTCTTAATTTCTTCTTTACTGGCGTCTTTGTTAATGCCTAGCGTTTTGTAGTAATCTTTTTTGGTCAAACTATCACTCCTTTTGTTTCTTTACTCATAATATTAGTATACTAAATATTATTATACTACGCTCATACTAAAAAAATTTTGAAGGAATTTGTTTGGGATTTACTGCCCTTTTTTATCAAAATTTTTTTTTCGTTGGCTGAATCTTAAAAATTCACTAGTTTATGCAATGCGCACTTTATACCTTGTTTTTTAGGGTGTGAGTAAGATACTTGTAATGTGGATTTTTATGATTTTATTATTATGATTTTGTTATTTACTTTTTCTTGTGTTCCTTAAGAATATTTTTCTTAAAATCATTAAAATCTTCTTTTCGAACAGTAGCACCTGCTGCAGGGATGTGTCCTCCGCCTGTTGCATCAGGCAAATGTTTTGTTGCTTTTTGGAGTAATTTACCCATATTTTCTTTCATATCTTGTCTTCGAGCACTAATTTTCATAAACGAACCCACTTCTTGAGCAACAAGAAGCGTAGTGCTTGGTTTTGTGTTGTTGTGTGACAAAATGGTTGAGACAACAGAGTTAATATAATAATCTGATTGGAAATTATAAAAAATAATATTGCCATGTACTTCTTTTTCTTTTTCGAAATTATCAAGTGCTCTGTGAATTTCAGTTTTTACTGGAGCAAATTCTTTAAGGCTTTCAATTGCTTGTTTGTACTCTTTAGCATAATATAAACTTTCAAACACTGTTTTATAAGCGTGTTTAGTGCCTACACAATCGGCATATGAACAAAATTCAGTCACGTCGCTAAACTCCGTATCAAAAATATTTGGTTTGATGTGTACTTTATTTTCTGTTAATACTTTATCAACAAAATTTTTTCTAGGCTTGTAACAAGAATCACCAATTATTCCCACACAAGCAAGCCATTGTAATTCTTCCATTGAAGTTAGTTCAGAAAATAATCGATAAACAAGCTCTGCAGTACAAAACTGATGATTATCTAATTCGTCTTGTAATGATTCTGGTTTAATAATGGTAAAATTAACTGGAATATCTTTTATTGTGGGGTGGTGATCTAAAACAAGTACTTTGTAATTTTCTAATCGTTTTATATCAGGATATGTCTCAGCAGCAATATCAAGATAAATAACTGTATCAATATTGTGCTCTTTTAGTTCTTTGAGTAGCTCGTCATGAATATTACGTTCTCCATGATGCTTAGGAATATTTAATTCTAGTTTAAAGTTGAGTTTTTCTAAGCCTTTTTTAAGTAGAACCGCAGAACTCATTCCATCAGGATCTGTGTCGTGAACTGCCGCAATTCTGCTTGTTGGGCTTAATGATTGTATGAAAGCAATAAAGTTATGTACGTTTTTTGTTAATTCCAATGACTCCACCTCAATAGTACCGCTTTCCCAAAACAAATGTTTTGGGTAGCTAGTACTAAAAAAAGATTAGAAACATAAAAAGGTTTAGTTTTTTTCCTTTTTATCTTTCTTTGTAGCTTTTTCGTCTTTGACTTCTTCAAACTCTGCATCTACAACATCTTCAGACTTTTGCTTATTGGTGTTTGACTTGTTATTCTTATCGTTTGCGTCTGCTTGTTGACCTGCTGCTTGCTCTTTTGCTGCTTTTTCATACATTTCTGTCGAAAGTTTTTGCATTTTTTCATTTACTGCATCAAGCTTAGCTTTAATTGCAGAAGTGTCTTTTTTCTCTGCTTCAATGAGTTTTTTGAGTTCGTCAATGTCTTTTTTAACTTCATCAAGCGCTTTAGTATCTACTTTGCCTTCAAAGTCTTTGAACAATTTTTCAGATGAGAAAACAAGTGTTTCTGCTTGATTGATAGTTTCTACATCTTCACGTTTCTTTTTGTCTTCATCAGCATGCGCTTCTGCATCTTTTTTCATCTTTTCAATTTCTTCGTCAGTTAAATTACTACTTGCAGTAATTTTAATTGATTGTTCTTTATTAGTTCCTAAATCTTTTGCACCTACATGCACGATACCATTTGCGTCAATATCAAAAGTTACTTCAATTTGTGGAACGCCACGTGGTGCGGGAGGAAGACCAACAAGATCAAATTGACCAAGTAATTTATTATCTGCAAACATACTTCGTTCACCCTGACCAACACGAATGGTTACTGCGGGTTGATTATCGGCTGCAGTACTAAAGACTTGACTTTTTTTACTTGGAATGGTTGTGTTTTTATCAATGATTTTTGTAAACACGCCGCCGAGTGTTTCAATACCTAAACTTAATGGTGTAACATCAAGTAATAAAACATCTTTTACATCGCCAGCGAGAATTCCACCTTGTATTGCGGCGCCAAGAGCAACTGCTTCATCAGGGTTAACACTTTTATCGCCATCTTTTCCTGTCAAATCCTTTACAAGTTTTTGTACAGCGGGAATTCTTGTTGAACCACCAACGAAAATAACTTTATTAATTTCGCTTGTTTTTAGACCTGAATCTTTGAGTGCTTTTTCTGTTGGCCCTTTTAGTTTTTCAATAATGCCTGCGATGAGTTGTTCAAATTTTGATCTACTAACGCTCATGTTAAGGTGTTTTGGACCTGTTGCATCTGCAGTAATAAAGGGTAGATTAATCTCTGTTGTTTGTTTACTAGATAATTCTATTTTTGCTTTCTCTGCAACTTCTTTGAGGCGTTGTAAACTTGTTTTATCTTCTCGAAGATCAATACCGTTTTCTTTTTTGAACTCATCAGCGATGTGATCAATTAAGATTTGATCAATATCATCTCCACCTAGATGATTGTCTCCATTTGTTGATTTTACTTCAAAGACGCCGTCACCGAGTTCTAAGATAGAAACGTCAAATGTTCCTCCGCCGAAGTCAAAGACAAGAATAGTGTGTTCTTCTCCTTTATCAAGACCGTATGCTAAACTTGCAGCTGTTGGTTCATTAATAATTCGAAGTACTTCAAGACCTGCAATTTTACCTGCGTCTTTTGTTGCTTGTCGCTGCGCATCGCTAAAGTATGCGGGAACTGTGATAACGGCCTTATCAACTTTTTGTCCTAAATAATTTTCAGCATCCGTTTTTAATTTCTGAAGAACCATCGCGCTTACTTCTTGCGGTGTGTACTCTTTACCTTGAAGTGTTACTTTGTAGTCTTCACCCATGTGTCGCTTTATACTACGAACAGTGTTGTCCGGATTTAGAACTGCTTGGTTTTTTGCAACTTGTCCTACAAGTCGTTCATCACCTTTAATTGCAACTACGCTTGGTGTTGTTCGCGATCCTTCTGCATTAGGCATTATTACTGGTTTTCCGCCTTCGAGTACAGCAACAGCTGAGAATGTTGTTCCTAAATCGATTCCTATAACTTTACTCATAATATATCACCTTTGTTTTGTTTTTTTGATTTTTTTTATGATGTATTATCGTCCATCACATTCAATTTTTTTGTGTGGCGCGCCGAGGGTTGGCTCCGTCGGAGTGGCGCGTAGATAATACAGATCATTGTTATTGTATTGTTTTTTTATGCGCAGTTTTGATAATTTTTGTTTTCCTTTAATTTGTCTAACTGCAAATAATTTTTATTTGTTTTTGTAGTATATGAGGGGTTTATACTAAATGTTTTTATTGCTTCAGTTCCTCGATGATTGTTATTTTTTAGTTTTGGTTTAAGGATGTATAATGACTCCTGATTTGTTTTATTATCTTCAATAATAATATATAGTCGTGGTTGTTGTATATTTGTTGTTAAATAGTCTGGTAATTTTCTTCGCATAATATTTCTCACTTCTTCTTCTGTGCCAAAAATATCATCAATAACGTCACGATTCATTTTTTTACTCATTTCTTTTAATTATTATTTTTATTATTTTTTTTCTACCTTTACTTAGCCATTCTTGCATAGGCGAGTGTTGTGCACCTCGCTTTGCTCGATAGCCTATAACTGTTTATAACTGTTTATTTTTTTTTGTTTGTTTTTGTTTACTATTTTTTTGCTACTTTTACTTTCGCTGTTCGAATGACAACGTCTTTTACTTTGTAGCCTGATTGTAATTCTTCTAAAATTGAATTTTCTTCTTTTTTACTTTGTTCTGCAAGAAGAGCTTCATGTTGATACGGATCAAATTTTTCTCCAACTGTTTTAATGCGCTCAAGACCCATTTCTTCACCAGTTGTTATGAACTTTGCAAAAATCATTTCCATGCCTTTTTTGAATTCGTCAGCATTATTGGTGTGTTTAAGTGCAAGCTCGAAATCATCAAATACCTTTACAAATTCTTTGAGTACGTTGCAGGTAGCTGATGCATATATTCTTGCTTGTTGTTCTTCTGCTCGTTTTTTAAAATTAGCAAACTCAGCTTGCAGTCGCAAAAAGTTCTCGCTACTTGCTGTAAGTTTCTTTTCTAATTCTTCTGTTGCTGTACTTGCAACGTGCGTTTTAGCATTTTGCTTACTGGTTGTTTTTTGCTTAGTTTCTTGTTGTTCTTTTTTGCTCATGATTATCCCGTCACAGTTTTGTATACTGTATTTTGTTGATTTAAAGTCAACAAAGAGGAGGTAGGGCAAACTAATATATAAATGTTTCGGAAAAAGGGGTTTGTTTGGAAATGAACTTTTTTACATACTGCGAAGATTTATTTTTTGCTTTGGTCTACACCGTGACTAAGAGTCAGTCAATTAATAAACAATTAAACAACAACTAGCACACAGGAAGCAGCGGACAGCGAGCTATTAGTAACTAGTTTAGACGAAATTTATTGCTTATTTTTCTTTATGCTTTAGCGCTTGACTCAATCAGCGCTTGACTTAATCCGTATTAAGTTTTTTAGGAATGTGTTGAGCAATAGTTTTTGTGTAGCTACTACGAGAATAAATATCCTTATTGTTTCATACTTTGTAAAGAAGGCAAATCTTTATAAATTAAATCGAAGTCCTTGTTGCTACTCGCATTTTTTACAAATGCGCTGTTGGGGGAGAATTGTACGTTTTAAGCAAATCTTTACTCCGTGCCAAGCGAGGCAAGAAAGGCAAATCTTTAAAAAGCCTTCAACTTTTCCTTGGCGCTACGTGCATTTAAACAATGCATGCACATGACCACCATTCTCCCAATCACGAACCGTTGATTGGCAAAGACATAAGTTAAAACTCATACGTACGATAAACTTAGTCTATCGTATCTGGAAGGCAAACGACGTAACTCGTCAAACCTTAAAATTAGCAAAGTTGTCTAAAACTGAATGGAAAACACTTCTTGTAGATTTGTTAACTTATTTGTTATAGATAATTTAACAAAAATTGAAAATTTTTGAAATTAACAATTCTTGTTAATCTTTGCGACCAAAAACCAAATAGTAAAAGTAAAACCTAACAACCGACCGTACTCAATAACATAGTTCCCGTTGATCCTGCGGGAGGTTGCTGCTATTAGGATTCGACTAAGCCATGCAAGTCAGATATTTATTTATCGGCGGAATGCTCAGTAACACGTCGCTAACCTAACCTATGGTCGTTGATAACTTCGGGAAACTGAGGGTAAACAGCGATAGGGGATTGTACCTGGAATGGTCTTTCTCTGAAACTTGTGCCATAGGATGGGGCGGCGGCCGATTAGGTAGTTGGTGGTGTAATGGACCACCAAGCCAACGATCGGTACGGGCCTTGAGAGAGGTAGCCCGGAGAGGAACACTGAGAAACTGGTTCCAGCCCTACGGGGTGCAGCAGGCGCGAAACCTTTACAATGCACGCAAGTGTGATAAGGGGATCCTAAGTGCTTATACATTGTATAGGCTTTTGTTAAGAGTAAATATCTTAGCGAATAAGTGGTGGGTAAGACTGGTGCCAGCCGCCGCGGTAACACCAGCGCCACGAGTGGCAACCACGTTTATTGGGCCTAAAGCGTCCGTAGCCGGTTTGGTAAATCTCTTGTGAAATCGACAGGCTCAACCTGTCGGCGTGCTTGAGACACTACCAAACTAGAGACCGGGAGGAGTCAGAGGTATTCCAGGGGGAGCGGTAAAATGTGATAATCCTTGGAGGACCATCTATGGCGAAGGCATCTGACCAGAACGGATCTGACGGTGAGGGACGAAGGCTAGGGGAGCGATCCGGATTAGATACCCGAGTAGTCCTAGCAGTAAACGCTGTGAGCAAGATGTTACGCATCTCTTGAGGATGCGTAGTGTCGAAATGAAGATGTTAAGCTCACCGCCTGGGAAGTACGGTCGCAAGACTGAAACTTTAAGGAATTGGCGGGGGCGCACCACCAGGGGTGCGGCGTGCGGTTTAATCTAACGATACACAGAGAACCTTACTAGAAGCGACGGCAGGAAGAAGGTCAGCCTGAAGGGCTTACCCGACGAGCCGAGAGGTAGTGCATGGCCGCCGTCAGCTCGTGCCGTAAGGTGTCCAGTTAAGTCTGGCAACGAGCGAGACCTATACCCTCTATTGCTAACAGCTACATGTAGGACTGAGCACTTTGAGGGGACTGCCTTGGAAACAAGGAGGAAGGTGTAGGCAACGGTAGGTCTGTATGCTCCGAATCTTCTAGGCTACACGCGCGCAACAATGGTATTGACAATGGGCTGCGACTCCGAAAGGAGAAGCTAATCCTTTAAACATTACCTCAGTTCGGATTGCGGATTGTAACTCATCCGCATGACGCCGGAATCCCTAGTAAACAGATTTCATCAAATTCTGTTGAATATGTCCCTGCGCCTTGCACACACCGCCCGTCAAATCAACCGAGCAGGAGTTTGGTAAAATTTATTTTTTTGAGTAGATTGAACCTAACTTCAGTGAGGCGGATTAAGTCGTCACAAGGTAGCCGTAGGGGAACCTGCGGCTGGATCACCTCCTTTTCTTTTTTTTTCTTATCACACGATTGTGTTGTAAGATGCTTTGAAAAAGAAAAACTCAAGATTGACGTTGACTGTCGTTTGCCTTCCTTCATTTTCATCACTGGCATGGGCTCATAGCTCAGTCCGGTAGAGCACCGCCCTTGCACGCAGAACAATTTTCTGATTATCAGAATTTAACGTTCTGTCAAGATAGGCGGGGGCCTCGGGTTCGAATCCCGATGAGTCCAGTTTATAGTATTGTGCCAGACAGGATGAATTGGTCCTGAGTAAAACGAGACTACCGATGAGTCCACTTTTTGCTATTTTTTTGAAATGCAAAAATGCTACTATGCCGATGAACATTAGGAAATAGCTTTGTGCGATTTACCTTGTTTGCCAACCAGATGAAAAAATTAACTTAACAAATCATACATCATATTCATTTATTCATAGATGAAATTGTCCAATGACTGAAACGTTGTTGGCCAAAAGGGATTAGAGACAACCGCGTATCCCCGCGGAAATAAGAATACTGACATTCATATTTATGTTGATGAAACCCGTGCAAAGGAAAAAAGACAACTAGTAAAGATCACGCTAGCAATGTTTACTACAAATAAATAAGGCTAGTAGGTGGATGGCTTGGCTTGATATGCGAAGAAGGACGTGGCAAGCTGCGAAAAGTTCCGGCGAGGCGCAAGCAACCTTTGAACCGGAAATTTCCGAATACGACTTCGTTTTAAAGCTCGATAAGAGCGGCTAACGCGGGGAATTGAAACGTCTCAGTACCCGCAGGAAAAGAAACCAAATGGGATGCTGTAAGTAAGAGCGACCGAAAGCAGCGAAGGGCAAACTGAATCCTTTATAGAAATGTAAAGGAGATGTGGTGTGGCCGTTATTGGATCTTCATCATTTTATCTGAACTTTTTTGGAACAAAAGACCTAAGAGGGTGATAGTCCCGTAAGAAAAAAATGAAAAGATACTGACGTGTCCAAGAGTAGTGTATATTGGATATTATGCATGAATGTGGGAGGCAGCAACTTCCAACCCTAAATATAATTCAAGACCGATAGAGCATAGTACCGTGAGGGAACGCTGAAAAGTACTCTTGACAGAGAGTTAAAAGTCCTGAAACCTACTAGTTATGGTGGGATGCGCATTTACGGATGTGCATCGTGCGTTTTGAATAACGTGCCAGGGAGTGTGTCTGAGTGGCGAGATTAATCCTTAAAGGAGGAGTCATAGAGAAATCAAGAGCCCGCAGTTTACGAGGGGCGAGGTATGAAAGTGCCTTAAGTCACTTGGACACGACCCGAAGCCGGTCGATCTATTCCTGGGCAAGGTGAAGCGGTGGTAACACATCGTGGAGGCCTGAAGAAGTGCTACGAGCAAGTGCTTTTCTGACCTGGGATTAGGGGTAAAAAGCCAATCGAGACCGGTGATAGCTGGTTCCTGCCAAAGTTGGCCGTAGTCAAGTCTCAAGCGAGATTGTAATGAAGGTAGAGCGACGGATAGAGGATTTAGGGGGAGAAATCCCTCGGTTCACTTTCCAACTCCGAATGTCATTACGTCGTAGACCTTGGGGGACGGCGGCTCGTCGTAAGGGTGAGTCGCGAAAGGGAAACAACCCAGACCGTAGTTAAGGTCCCAAAATATCTATTCAGTGTTAAAGGGTGAAGGTTGTCCATAACCACAGACAGCGAGGAGGTTGGCTTAGAAGCAGCCACCCTTTAAAAAGTGCGTAACAGCTTACTTGTCAAGGTTGTGGGCGCCGAAAATGGACGGGGCTAAATAGATTACCGATACTACGGGCCTGCGAAAGCAGTGCGGTAGGCAGGCGTATTGCAAGAGAAGAAGCATGTGCACGAGCATGTGTGGATCCTGCAGTAATGAAAATCCTGGTGAGAGTAGGAACATAGCAGCGTGAGAATCGCTGTCACCGAAAGGGCAAGGGTTCCTTGACAATGTAGATCAGTCAAGGGTCAGTCGATCCTAACCGACTTCGTAATTCGAATATTCGGGAAAGGGAAACAGGTTAATATTCCTGTACTTTTAGTGTATGTGTGGTAACACAAGTTGTGTTTCTGACGCTTCGGGCTAGATGAACAACGATTATCGTTGTTGCTAACTAGAACAGGTCAGTGGAGTAACGTCATGTTGAGAAACTGAGCAATTCTAGGAATGGTAGTGTGTATGCACTATTTCGTTGATGCCTGGAGCCCATGAAAAAGGAACACAAAAAGATCACTAAAATTCGTACCCAGAACCAGCACAGGTGCCCCTAGGTGAGAAGCCTAAGGTGTGAAGGGAAAAACTAGTTAAGGGAATTCAGCAACATTGGCCCTGTACCTTCGGTATAAGGGGTCCCTACTTTAGTGTATGTATATATGCTTTTGTAGGGCTTGGTGACAAAGGTAGTCCGACTGTTTAACAAAAACATAACCGACTGCAAGCCAGTAATAGTGTGTATAGTCGGTGACGTCTGCCCAGTGCCTGTACTTAAAACTCCTTTTCAAGGGAGCTAAGAGCTGGTAAACGGCGGGGGTAACTATAACTCTCTTAAGGTAGCGAAATGCCTTGCCGTTTGATTGACGGCCTGCATGAATGGCGTAACGAGATTACCGCTGTCCCTAACTAGTACCCTCCGAACACTCTTTTCCGGTGCAAAAGCCGGAGAATTCCAGTGGGAAGTGAAGACCCCGTGAAACTTTACTGTAGCCAGTTGTTGTGATGTGAGATTTGTTATATAGCGTAAATGGGAGTCTCTGAAGCAGAGTCGCCAGATTCTGTGAAGACAACAATGTAACACCATTTCTTGAATTTTACATTACTCTACCACGTAATGTGGGACCGCTGCTGGTGGACAGTTTGGCTGGGGTGGCACGCCGTTGAAAAGGTATCAATGGCGCCCAATGGTTGACTCAAGCGGGTCAGAAATCCGCTGTAGAGTGCAAGAGCAAAAGTCAGCCTAACTGGGATCATAACAAGATTGATCTCAGTAACGAAAGTTTGGTCTAGCGAACTCCTACACCTCCTTGACTGGGGGGTAGGCATGACCGAAAAGTTACTCCGGGGATAACAGAGTTGTCGCGCCCGAGAGCTCATATCGACGGCGCGGCTTGCTACATCGATGTCGGCTCTTCCTATCCTGGCGCTGCAGAAGGTGCCAAGGGTGGGGGTGTTCACCCATTAAAAGGGATCGTGAGCTGGGTTCAGAACGCTGTGAGGCAGTTTGTTTAATATCTACTGGAATTGTTTATTGTCTGAAGGGAAGGACCATTTAGTACGAGAGGAACGATGGTTCGACGCCACTGGTGGATCGTTTATCCGATAGGGTACGACGAGCAGCTACGCGTTAAGAGGTAAGTGCTGAAAGCATCTAAGCACGAAACTCTCCTTGAAAAGAGACATGAGAACTCCCATAGAAGATGGGGTTGATAGGACCGGGATGTACGTACCGAGGCAACGAGGTATTCAGTCCGCGGTTACTAACCGTTCGTACTTTTTGTATTTACTAGCGTGAATGTTTACTAATGTCTAATTTCTTTTGCACGGGTCTCTTCTTCATTTTTTTCTTTTTCTAAAAAAATGATTAATTGATACCGTTATAAGATTAGCGACAGCATTATTGTCTTCTTCCTTTGATTTTCTTCCTCGCGTCTTATTCTTCTTTTTACGTGTTCTAGTCCTGTTCGTTTTCTTCTTTCCCCTTCTTTTCTTTTTTTACACTAAACAATTCCTTCATCTTTTTTTATTACACAAACAAACTGCCTCACAGCGAAAAACCTCTGAGAAGTTTTGGAGCTTGCTTTAGCTTGCCTCAAAGAGAACTTTTTTTTTCGAAACTCGAAAACTTTTCGGAAAATCAATAGAAGTACCTTTTAACCACCTAGCTCAAGAATAGAGTATGGGAAGAAATTTTAAGAAATTAAAAATTTTTCATTTATCTTATTCGTTTCTCTTGGAGATTTATGATGTCTTGTCCTTGCTACCTGACACCGAACAGCGCAACATGTTTTCTCAACTCCAACGTGCAGGGACAAGCATCGTTTTAAATATTGTTGAAGGAGCAAGTAACGTGTCAAATAAGGTATTTTTTAATCACTTGCAATATAGTTATGGAAGCTGTCGAGAAGTTGAAGTGCTTCTTATGTTGGCCTATGACTTGCAATATATCGACAAAACTCTTTTTATGGCGTTATCTGATCAACTCGAAGAACTCAAAGCAAGCGTGTATCGATTCATGCAAAGCGTTGATAAAGAAATCGTGAAGAAAGTTCCTAATTACACTTTTCAATAATAATTTCAACAACTTTTTTATTTCAATAGATTTATAATAATCTTTTCTTCTCTTTTTTTTATGCCTGACAAACAATTATGCTTAGGAATAGAAAGTACTGCTCACACGTTCGGTGTGAGCGTTGTGACGTTTGATGGCGAAGTGCTTTCTAATGAGCGAAAACTCTTTACTACAGAACAAGGCGGGCTCATTCCCGCTGAACTTTCTGACCATCATACAGATATTTGCGATGAAATCATTAAACAAGCAGTTGAGAAGGCTGGCGTTACGTTTTCTGAGCTGAGTCTTATTTCATTTTCACAAAGTCCAGGCATCGGACACGCGCTTCGTATTGGCGCGGCGGTAGCCCGAAGCTTAGCATTGCAATTGCATATTCCACTTATTGGTGTGAATCATTGCATTGCGCACTTAGAAATTGGTAGACTGAAAGGAAAACCTTACGGCGAGAGTGATTCTGAGCAACGATGCGATGACCCTGTATTGTTATATGCAAGTGGGGCAAATACACAAGTCATTGCATATGAGGGCAAGAAGTATCGCGTGTTTGGTGAAACATTAGATATTGGTGTTGGAAACTTTTTAGATACCATTGCAAGAGAACTTGGTTTAGGTTTTCCTGGCGGACCAAAAATTCAAAAGTTAGCTAGCGAAGGAGAAAATTTTATTTCGCTTCCTTATGGAGTGAAAGGCATGGATGTAAATTTTGCAGGACTTCAAACAAAATTGAAGCAACTTATTAAAGATGGAAACCATCGTATTGAAGATTTATGTTATAGTATTCAAGAAACTGTGTTTGCAATGCTTCTTGAAGTTTCTGAACGAGCACTAGCGCACACAGAGAAAAAAGAATTGCTCTTAGGCGGCGGTGTTGCGTGCAATACTCGACTCCAAGAAATGGCGCACCTGATGTGTGCGGAGCGAGGAGCAACATGCTTTGTTTTGCCCAATGAATTTAATGTGGATAATGCAGCAATGATAGCCTGGCAAGGGATATTGCAGCATACAAGGGGTCAGGGTTCAGTGGTTGGTGATGAGGGTCAGGGTTCGGGGAGTGGTGCGGATGGACTGCGTTCGGGGGTCGGTGGTAATGGTCAGTGTACAGAGGTTGAAAATTCTAAAATCGATCCTTATTTAAGAACAGATGATGTTGATGTAACTTGGCGAGATTAAACAATTGACAAGTGTTATAGGCGTAACTATTTTTTATTTCTTTTGGAACACGTTTTTTTACCAGGATTTCTTTTGGAAATAATTTTTTATGTTGTTTTTAAGTATAATTAAACTTTTTTAATAGAAATTTTTTTAAATGCGTTAAGAGTCAAGTTTTTAATGGAAGAATTTACACAGCAACAACTCGCTGCACTTATTAACGATAATGAGTTTGAACTAGCACATCTTTTTAAAACACATAGGTTGCAATCTTTTTTACTTGATAATGTTTCTGATATTTTAGCAAACTATGCATTTCTTTCAGAACCTAATCCTTATCATATTAATTTATTAGCTATTCAATATAGTCGTTTTACACCTCAAGATTTTTCAGCGCAACCATTGAGTCATTGTATTGCAACCCTTACGGATGTTTTTCGTTTTAAATATGCTCATTTAGAAAAAGTAACTAATCCCCGATACATTTTTCTTAATGATGTATTTCTTCGAGAAATTCCTTCGCAACCTGTTGTGGTTAATTTATATAAACATTCGCATAGGCAATTTGAGATTGTAGATATGTTGGGCCAGTCTATTCAAGGATTATTTTCTTATTCATTGTATTTAGATTCTCATCGTAAAGAGTATGAAGAAGCGGTTAGTTATGGTTTTCCAACAAAAAATGTTGCTATTCAAGGTTATGCGCTTCCTCAAGATTATTATACTCATAAAGGAGAACTTGTAACTAAAAAACCCTTATTGCTTGTAGAGTCAATAATTCCTGATTCAAATGGAGACGGCGATAATTTGGTAAATCTTTTTCAAACACCAGTACTTGATGATGCGTTTTAATTTTTTTTAAAGTGTTTCCTCCTTAATTCTTTGTTTGAATAAAATTTTTTATGCTATTGGGAATTTGTTTTGTATGTTAATTCTAGCGCGAGATTGTTCACCCTCATTTTTTTGAGGCATGGAAGATTTTTTTAGTGTAAGAAAACTATTTTTTGCATTAAAAAGTTTGATGTCTTCTATCTTTTTCTGGCATTATTCTTTGATTTGAATTTAAGATAAAAATTATTTTATTGAACTCTTATCCTAACTACTAAAACCAACGCTTCAAACTTTTTTGTTCTTCTTTTAAGACAATGCTAAGATTAATAAATTTGTCGGGGTCTGCGATATTAAGTTTTTTTGCTTCTTTTTTTGCTGCGCGAAGAAGTGACTCGCTATCACTTATCTCATCAGAATTGACTGGTTTGTTAAGGCTATTTCGTACCCCTTCACGAACTACCCACACGCCAAGTGGCACCGTGTATTCTTCAGTAATAGTGCGAAATATAATGACTCGTCCTTGTTTACGATGCTTTTTTAGAAATTGTAGAATGGGGAGACGCGCTGCATAATACCCTCCCGTCGTATTCTCTGCATATTTTTTTCTTCCTTGCGCAAACTCATGGTCTTGTCCAACAATAATGTCGTTACCTTGATTGTAAATAGTTCCTTTATGTACGTATTCAATAAGTTCAAAACTCCAATCTCCAGGTATAATGAGGATAATATAATAATTACCAAGATAATTACCTGTATGGAGCGCATAATTTGCATCAGGAAAATCAAGAATTTGTTTATGTAGTTCCTTTGCAAGATTATCATCAACAGCAGTAATAGCCCATTTGGTCGGCACAATTTTTCTATCGATCCCAAGGGTTCCAGTACTCAGAAGACGAGTAAGATAATATTCATCAAAACCTTTCTTACCTAACTCATCCATTACTGTTTGCGCTTTCACATCACTATCACTCGTTGCGCTTTCAATATGCTTAGGAATTTTAGGATTACTCGTGAGATCCATTTTTTTTAGAAGAGCACTAGGACCATGAGGCATCGCTTGATCATAAAATGATGCGTTTAATGATAATGGTTTTTCTAGTTGTACTTCAGAGTCAACAGGAAGCGCGCTTTTTGCAATATCTTGCGAAGTTTGTGCAAACTTGTGTTTGATATCTTTAACGCGAACTTTGAGCTGAGAATTAATAAGAGATTGACGTTGCGTAAGAATATTATTAATATCGCGGTTGGTTTTAGCAAGAAATTTAGGATTATCAATGGTCGTATTGTTTTCTTCATCAACAAGCGCGCCAACATTCACTTCAGGATAACCATAACTACCAATGAGGATGTTTGGTGTTTTTCCAGAGAATGCTTTCTTAGGAACTGGTCTGCTAAAAAGGATGCTTTTTTCAGGTTCGCCTTTCTTTCCTAGTTTCATAATTTATTGTGATGATGAAATAACATATAAATGTTTTAGTTCTTTATAAAAAAAGAGCGCGTATTAACTTCTAATATTTTTTCAGCAATAAGCTCATCGAAAATGCTTTGTAAGTCATGTTTGCAATTAGGGAACAATTTTTTTGCTTGCTTAAGCGTTATAGTTTTGTTTGTTGTGAGATATTTGATAATTTGTCCTCGATAAAATCTTCTTGAACCAGCAAATTTACTTTGTGTTGTTTTAGGTTTGATACCGCTTTTTTTGCTTGTCAATTTTATTGAGCCATAATCCATGAGGGCGTTGTGATAATCACGAGATTTTCCTTCTGGAAGGAGTTGCTCGGCTAATTCGAATAAGTCTTTGTTACTGGTTGTTTCTGGCAGATTAAATTCATGAATAAGAATACGTCTAATATTGGTGTCAACAGTTGCAAGTGGCGCGTTATCCGCGAAGATAAGAATGGAGCGAGCAGTGTAAGGGCCAATTCCGGGCAAGCTCAACAGCGTTTCTGAGTTCTTTGGGACCGTTCCTTTGTGTCGGTCTACAATGATTTTTGCAGCATCCCATAATCGCTTTCCTCGAGCATTATAGCCAAGACCAGACCACGCCTTTAGAACTTGTGCGAGCGTTGCCTTTGCTAAAGATTGGGGGGTGGGAAATTCTTCTATCCAATTATTATATTTCTCGATGACGCGGGAGACTTGTGTTTGCTGGAGCATTATTTCTGAAACCATTATTTTGTAGCGGTCAGTAGTATGGCGCCACGGCAAATCATGACGACCTTCTTCTTTGTAGAATATGAGAATTTTTTTTTGAAAGGATTTGATTTGAGCAGGTGTTGGAGATTTCATTTTTTCTTTTTTGTCGTGCTGCGCAGTGCTGTCCGATGCGCGGCATCGAACGTCTTATCATTCATCACTGAGATGTTATGTTTTTAACAAAACATAACATGCGCTGAATTAAATTCTTCTGCAAGGCAGCACTTTTTTCTATGTTTGTATCGCTTACTCACTCTTTTCTTTTTTGCTTGCCTGCTCTTCTTGCGATGCAGAAATCGCTATCTATGTTTTGGTCTTCTTGTAATGTGATGGTGAACTTTCCTGCACCAGGAGCGATGGATGTTATTGGTTGTTCTTCGCTGTTTTTCATCTCAGTAATGGTGTGCGTGATTGTTTGCGTGGGTGTTATGATTTGGATAGTGTCGCCAACATCAGTTTTGTTTTTGGCAAGAAAGGTTGCTTCTTTTGTTTCTTTGTTATAGTTTGTAAGAATGCCGGTAAAGACATGGGTTTGGAGCATGGTGTTCTTGTCGTATCGCTGTCCTTGTTCTTCTGGCCTACCTTTTAGAAAACCAGGAATAAAACCACGATTGCCCACTGACTCAAGCTCTTTGATGAGTGATTCATAGTCTGGTGTTTCTTCTTTAGCAAGCTTGTCAATTGCTTGGCGATAGGTTTTTGCAACAATTGCCACATAATTAACTCCTTTATTTCTCCCAGCAACTTTAAAGGAACATATGTCGATATCAGCTAATTCCTTAAGATATTCTATTGCGCACAAATCTTTAGAATTCATGATGTATGTGCCGTTCTCATCCTCATACGCGTCATGATATTCGCCTGGACGAAGATTTTCTTCAAGCACTTTATATTGCCAACGACAAGACTGCGCGCACGCACCTTGATTAGCATCACGACCTGTTAAGTAATTAGAAAGCAGACATCTTCCGCTATATGCAATACACATCTCGCCATGCACAAACGCTTCAAATTCCATGTCAGGATTTTTCTCTACAATAGTTTTTATTTCATCAAGCGTTAGTTCTCTTGCTAGGATTATTCTTTTGATGCCTTGACTGCCCCAAAACTGCGCACTTGCCCAATTCACATTATTTTGTTGGACTGAGAGATGTAAATAGACCTGTGGATACGTTGTTCTAAAGTGATGGATAACTCCAGGGTCACTTACAATGAATGCGTCAGGACCAAGTTTTACTAATTCTTTAATTGCTGCAAAAAACGGTTCTAATTTTTCGTTATGAGGATAAATATTAGTTGTCACATATACTTTTTTGTTCAGATTGTGAGCATAGTCAATAATTTCTTTGATTTCATCAATATTGAACTTATTTTCTTTAGTACGTAGCGAGAAGAGTGGTACGCCTGCATAAACGGCATCTGCACCAAAAGCAAATGCAAACTTTGCCTTTTCTAAATCGCCCGCTGGCATGAGCAGTTCAGGCGTCTGTTTACTTTTCATTGTTATCGGGAAATTGAATGGGCTTATCTTGCACGTAGGTTCCTTGATTGCTCAGAATAAATTGTTCAGCTTTTTGGAGTTCACTGCCTAAATAAGCTGCATGCATGAGTGTACTTACTAATGCTTCTCGAAGAATAGTATAATATATGCTTTCAGCGTCTTTACCTTCAATGGAAATATCATATTTTTTTTCTTTAGTATAATGGTGAGCATAAATAATACCTTCTTTTGGTCGTGGATCGATAAGAAAATAGCCTTTTTTATCCATAATCCATTCAGTAGGATTCTTTTCTGCAATAATTTTCTTTATAGGAATTTTTTTGTTCATGCTTCTAGAAAAGAGTGATTATTTTTATAGTTATTTAAAAAATGCTGCGGTATTTTATTGTAGAAAGCATTATTTATTGTATTTTATCTGTTCCTTAGATAGCTAAACTCTTCAGGATGAACAATTATTTTTTCGAGCAAAACTCTTTATATGGTCCTAAAAAATTACTTTGTAATTCTTAGCAAGAGGATACTGCTTTGTAGCCTAGAGAAATGTATATGTACTTTATTTTCCAAATAAAACTTTTAGAATGAGTGGTTCATCAGAAAGGATAACAGGTGTATTCCAGCCAGAAGAACTTTTTATTTTTGATTTAATTGATGCGCCGACTTGTGCTTTAATTACTGTTGTTTTTTGATATGGTCCTGTGCAACAAGTTATTCGGTGAACTTCATTATTAAACTCACCTAGATTAAGAATACTTGTTCCACCTTCTAAACTATCGCATTTGCTTGCAATGAATTCAGATGTTAATGAACTATCAATGGTTGTATTTTCGGGAAATACACATCCTTCTTGATTATTGCAATTAGCACTACAAAGGCCTGTGCTTCCAATGGTACAATCAGCGTTACAAGAACCTCTATTAATGGTGAAATTTATTTCTTTATTTTCCCCGCGATTAATTTCCACAATTTGTGTGGGACTTTTAAATGAACCAAATTGGATGAACATCTTATGCTTGCCAGCCGGAATGCTGCCTGTGTACTGTCCGCTTGTATTCGTCTTATTAATTTTATCTACTTCTTCAATTGCTCCTTGGCCGTTGTATGTAGTAATAATTTCTGCATTTGGCACTTCTATGCCTTTTTCAAACACATATCCTTTAATTGTCGCTGGACAATCAGGATCGGGGCAAAGTCTGCAATTACCTTGCATTTGTGTAACTGTAGAATAGAAGTCTTCAGGGCATATGCCGTCGGCCTGCCCACAAGGATAACAATTGCCGCAGATTTCTACTGCGCCAAAACCACTCACGCTATTAGGAGTTCCGCCGCAAACGAGCGTCTCAAAGTTATTTTGATTGTTACAAGAGCCCACAAGCGCGAGAGCAGAACTTGCACTAAAAAGTATAATGCACATTGTTATTAGCAATAACTTGCTTTTCATACTTTCTTTTTACGCGTTCTTCTTTATAAATGTTTCTGGGTATAGCTGATGCTTCCAAAGGAAGTGTTTTTATCTACTGCAAAGGTTTTTTTGCTCTGGTTCCCTAAACAGCAACTAAGAATCAGCAAATCAGCGAATAATTAATTAGGAACTAGCGGACAGGACGTAGACCTGAAGTAGTAGATGGAAAGTAGTAGACAGGAAGCAAATTACGACGCTGTTTTAATGGTAAACGTATCCTTGACTTCGGGCTATAATTCTATTTTAGTCTAGTTTAATCCTAATGTTTAAAAAGAGTTATTATAAAAAATATATGTATGTTCTCCATTAATCTGGCAAAATTTCAATCAAAAATGCCCATATCTTTATTTGAACATGTTATAACGAATAATCTGGGGGTTACTAATGAAGAACTGCTTATTATTGGTGATAAAGGCGTTAGTCCACAAAACATGCTTGCACCAGCACTTACCCATGCCTATAGTGTTGCTGCAAATAATTTAGGAATTACTCATAGCACGGTGTATCAAACAACAAAATCTCGAGGAGAACCAGCAGATTTAATCATGCTTAAACAACTCAAAAAACTACCTTCCCAAAGCGCCATTGTCATAAACGTTTCTAATAGAATGGGTCAAATGGCCTTTTTAGGAAGTTCTTTTCGAAACTATTGCAAAGAAAAAGGTCATCGCTTTATTTCAACAGCAAGTCTGGGCATGGTTGATAATAGTAAACTTCAAGGAATTCTTCGACCACTCCAAGCAGATACAAGGCTACTTGAACGAAAAGCTGAGAAAGTCAAAAAAACACTTGATAATGGAAGTGAACTACAGGTATTCACTCCGGCAGGAACTGATATTGTTTTAGGTATTGCAGATCATAAAGCAATTGTTGCTTCGGGACGTTATACCCAACCAGGAACAGGAGGAAATGCTATACCTGCTGAAACATATATTGCGCCAGATACAAAATCAGTCACGGGCACATTTGTTATTGATGGTAGTATGCGCACAACAAAAAGAACGCATCTTGTACAACGACCAGTTATTTGCAAGATACATAAAGGCGAGATTGTTTCTTGGAATGCGACAACTGAAAGTAGGCTCTTGCAAGAAAGTTTAGCCCAAGCCCATCGTATGGCAAAAAGTACAATGGGTATTCGCAAAATAGGGGAATTAGGCATTGGTCTTAATCCAGAAGCATCTATTATTGGCTCAACAATTGTCGATGAAAAAGCAGCGGGAACAGCACACTTAGCAATAGGAAGTAATGCTTGGTTTGGTGGAGATGTGCGTGCACCTATTCATTTGGATCAAGTCTTTAAAGAGCCGCTTTTCAAAGTTGATGGACGGTTGTTACGACCATTTTAAGACTTGAGTTACTAAGACTGAGTTACTTTTTTTATGTATACTACTCTTGTGAGCTGCTAAAAAATCAAAGATTTTTAGCGCATCAAGATAAGTAAATTGTTTCTTACTGTTTTCATAGCAAAGTTATCTCTACACTCATGACGATTTTGCTTATAGCAAATTGTTCGTGTTTAGGTCTTCTGCAAGGCAGCTGTGTTGATAAGAGCACCTCATCCTATAATAACCTTTATAAATGGTAAGATAGTCCTTCTTTCTATCATGGTAAAAGATGCATTACGAGTAACACGACGGTTTTCACGGCTTCGTGGACGAAATCGAGCTCCTCGACCAAAAACTTTCAAAACTAAGGAATCAGCAGAATCCTGGGCAAAAGCGCAAGGCTACAAAGAATTTACTGTTGAAAACCTGAAAAATGAAGAAGCAAAAACTGCTAAATTTCGAGTGATTGTTGAGCTTTAAGTTTGATTTCTTTCTTTTCTTACTTCTCTTTTTAATTACTCAGGTAGATTTTATTCTTCACAGAGTAAACCCATTTCTTTAGCAACAGTTATTGCTTCATATTCTGGAATGATCTCGTTTGCAGGATATGTTGAGTGAATAACGATAAATAAATTATTGTCGATTATCTGAAATGAGCTATCCATTAGAGGAAGTTGTTCGGTAAGGCTCTTTTTGTCTACATGCGCTAATTGCTTAGGTTCTTCATATGTCCAACCAGGTTGTATTTCTGGCTCTTCATGAGGGGGTGATTTAATAGTGTTATATCGATAGATTTTGTTTTTGCAGCTGATAGTTTCATCTTCTAATAATTCAAATCCTTCTAACTCATCGTATTGCTGAGGTTCAGTAGATGCAATAACACTTCTGGCAAATTCTTCTTCAAAAATATTCTTTTTTAGTGGCTTAATCAACATTTGTGAGATGACGACACCACTATCTTCAATAATGCAGGTATACATTTTTCCGAAGAGTAGCTGAGGATACTGCGAGCCTTTTGTGAAGTCAGTTTCTAACTCGCATTCACTAGGAATTTGAGGAATATCTTGTGAGGAATAGCTTGTACAGCCAGCAAGAATAATTAATACGCTCAAGAGTCCGAGAAGAATTATTTTTTTCATAAGGTTGTTTTTGGATTGTTTGTTTAATAATTGTTTCTTTGGAGTTTTTCTGAACGATTTTCGGTTTTAGAACCGCTATCTTTAAAAGTAGGTAATTATTAGGTTTTTTCATGGGACTTTTTGATAATGTGTTATCTTCAAACCAAACACTCATTAAAAATGAGGCGGCACTTGACTATGAATTTTTACCAAAAACTATTCCTTATCGAGAGCAAGAACAACAATATTTTGCAACATGTATTAAGCCACTTTTTGCAAAACGATCAGGTAGAAATCTTTTGATTTTTGGACCGCCTGGTGTTGGAAAAACAGTCGCTGTTCGGCACGTTATTCGAGAACTTGAAGATGAAACAGATGAAGTAGTGCCTTTGTATATCAATTGTTGGCAATCTAACACGAGTTATAAAGTTGTTGTAGAAATTTGTGAGCAACTCGGTTATGCATTCACGCAAAACAAAAAAACAACCGAACTCTTTAAAATTGCAATACAACTTTTGAATAAAAACTCTGTGGTGCTTGTATTTGATGAGATAGATAAAGCCGAAGACTTTGATTTTCTTTATACGCTTGTTGAGGATGTGTATCATAAAGCAATATTTTTACTTACAAATTACAAATCTTGGCTTATTAGTCTTGATGAGCGTATTCGAAGTAGATTGACGCCTGAGCTTCAAGAGTTTCGCGCGTATAATGGTTCAGAAACAACAGGCATCTTAAAAGAAAGAATAGATTATGCATTTTATGAGGGTGTCTGGGAAGATGGTGCGTTTGCACTTGTTGCAGAAAAAACTTCCCAACTTAAAGATATAAGAAGTGGATTATTTTTACTTAAAGAAAGCGCGCTTTTAGCTGAAGAAAAATCACAAAAGAAAATATTGCCTGAGCATGTACAAACAGCAATGAAAAAGTTGGATGACTTTACGATAAAGAATAGTACACAACTCACTGATGATGAACAATTCATTTTTAAGATTGTTAAAGAACATAGCGGGAAAAAAATTGGTGACTTGTTTACTGAATATGAAAAAATGGGTGGAAAAGCAAGTTATAAAACTTTCCAACGAAAAATAGCCAAACTTGAAGAAGGTAAATTCATTCATGTTACCAAAAAAACGGGTGCTGGGGGAAATACAACTATTGTTGAGAAGAAATTGACTGATTTCTAGTTCTTAATATATAGTTTCTAGTATCTTTGTTGGCTTGTTTTTAACCATGAGAAGCAAGATTTATATAGCGTGGTTCTAATTCTTTTGCTTAGGGGGAAATGGATATACATATTACGTACGAAACGCTATTTGACTTGCTTCGAAAAGAGCGTAGTCTTGAAGAGCTTCAAGATCTAGATAAACAATTTTGGCTTTATGTAATAGATTATCTTAAAGAACGACAGGCGTTCTTTGATAAAACTTCTGCAATTGAACAGGAGAAAATGCGTATTCAACTCTCCAATATTAAACGAATATTAAAAGAAATTTATGAGCGGCGCGAGCAAAAAATACTTCAGTTGGCTCTTAATGTTATTCGAACAGATAATTCAGGATTTGTAGATACGCGTAACATGCTTTATGAAGAACGATTATTATTTGATGAATCATTAGCTATTTTGAAAAAATATAAAGAAGGTGTTTTAGATCAAGTATTTGTTCACGAAGCACCAATCATGGCAACAAAAAAACATGCAGAATTAGCAGCAAACATGGTTACAGATACACAGTCTTATGCAGGTACTAGTGGATTTGGAGAGTCCTCTATTATGAATAACGTTGATGATACTAAACTTGAAGAAAGTGTCACTGCGCCAATATCATCAGAAGAAACAGTACCTGAAGAAACAAATGAACAAACAACGAAAGCCTCCTTAACAACTGTAAAAACAAAAACAACACAAACAAAGCAAGGAACCCTCCTTGTGAAATTTGTAACGCCTGTACCAAAATTTTTGGGTAAAGATAAAGAAGTTTTCGGACCTTATAATACTGGAACTATTACTTCTCTTCCTGAAAATATAGCGGCGATACTTCTGAAAAAAGATAAAGTGCAAAAGGTTATTGCCGAATAATTTTTTGTTGAAACGTTACCATTTATACTCTTTGAATGCGGCAACAGGATATAGTTGATTATACCCTTTCATTACAGCTATTTGAAATTCTTTTTTTCCAAGCCAACCTTCTTCATAAAATTTAATAATTTCAGAAATTGAGACGCTTCTATTTCTAAACAACTCAATAATTTCACCATAATAATTAATATCATGTTCTTTTTGTAATATGGAGCAAATATTTTTTGTTCCTTGGAAAAAATTCTTTTTTTCTTGTTGTCTTCTAAGAAATAAGCCGTAAAGCTCATTATTATCTGACTCTTTACTTGGTTTATTTTCTTTTTGATTGTATGCGGTGATACTTCGCTCAAAACTATCAAAATCCACTTTATTTGCTGTATTAATTTCTATATCAAGATAATTAAGATATTTGTCTATTTTAAGATAATATAAACTATCTAATGCATCGTGATCAATTATTGCTGTGAGGTAATCGTTACCTGGAATTAAATTATTTTCTATGGTGTCAATGAAATTTTCCATGTCATATATAGAAGACTCGAGATGTAGTGGTCTTTGTTTTTCAAAAAATTTATAATTTACAGGTTCATCAAAGTTTTCAAGATATAGTCCGAGTGAAGCTATGTGCACATCAAGTGCAAATATTTCCATGCCTTCTTTGAATGTATTCTCAAATACAATTTTATTTTCTTTGCTGTAACCTGCTAAAAAACTAACGATGTATTCATCACCTGCAAATAGAACTCCTTGTGTTGGTGTATGGCAAGAAGATTCTTGAGGTCCTATACCAAATTTAATATGCTGAGGCGGGACAAAAATAATTTTATCTCCAGGTTCCAATGCGTATGCTTCTTCAAATTTCATCTTTTTTTACCATTCGTATTTAGCAAACAGATCTATTTTTAATTGGTTGTATGAACATATAATTGCTTGTTGAAATTCTTTTTTTCCAAGCCAACCCTTATCATAAAAAAGTTTGATATCTTTTAATGTAACACCATTATTAGCAAATCGTTTAATAATATTGCCATATGTATCGATATTGTACTTGCTAGCAAGAACTTCGCACACTTTTTTAGTTCCTTCAAAATAATTTTTTTGAATTTCTAAACTTTTTTTGAAATAGCTGTATTCTTCACTCATATTAATCTCTTCTTTTTTTTCTAATTCCTCTAATCTCATTGCATAAATATCTTCAAAAAAATCCATATCGTTATTTTTTGTTCGCTTAATTTCTTCTTGAAGATACCATACATAATCATTAATTAAGATATTATATGCGTTAAATTTAGATTTTTTATCGGCAAGTTCAACAAAGACTTCCCATGGTTGAATAATTTCATGAATTTTTTCATCGCTTAAATCTTCTGAAGTGTATACGCTTGTTCTTTCTTTATACTCAGAAAATTTTTCAAAAAAATCTGAGGGAATAGTATCATCAAACATTTCTAATTCAAAATAAATCTTAACTAAAGGATCTTCTTTATTAGCAAATAACAAACCTTTATCTTTGATATAATGAAACAATACTTGCTTTCCACTTTTGCTGAATCCTTTTACTGAAGAAACAATATACTCAAGACCGCTAACAATTTCTATTCCTTCTTGGAGCCAATTCCAAGAAGATTGAACAACTTGTATTTCACCTACTGGACCATTTTTATATATAACTCTGTCTCCTGGTTTAACTTCGAAGGCTTCTTTTAAATTCATTGCTGTACTGGAAATTTCTTGTCTAATGTTTTATAAACTTTCTGGCGCGTTTTTTGTCACAACAAGATTGTAATTTTATCTTCCTTTTTTAACTGCGAAGGTTTTTTTGCGACTCTGTCTGGCAAGTGAATATTGTTTATCGTGATAATTTTGCAAAACATGTAACCTGCTCTAAACTTATTGATTCTACAAGGCAGTTGTGCATAAGCTTTAAAACTGCAAGACTGTTCACTTCCTCTTATGGCGCTCATTGAATTTTCACGCTTTTCCTTTCAGGTAGATGGCAATCAAATACATGCCACGTATGGTAAACGTTATCGATTTACTACACCGCTTGAAGAATTCACTAGTATTGATTCAAATGTTGTTATTAATATGTCTTCTATTGACTTTCCAAACACCAGCGAAAAAAGTGCTGATAATAAACTCAACAGAATTTTGGAAAACGGTTTACGCAATATGACTCATCTGCTTAATGGAAAAAAAATTATTTTTATTGATGGAGCAAGTGAAATACCTCTTGTAGGAAGTAGTGAATTTGGTATTATTGATAGAAATACGAATGTCTTAGAACTCAAACCACTTACTGGTTGTAATCTGAACTGTATTTATTGTAGCGTAGATGAAGGTGTGAACAAAAAAACACACGATGTTCTTATTGATCCTGAGTATTTAGTGGCTGAAGCAACAAAACTAGCACAAAACAAAACACACCCAGTAGAATTTAACATTGGGCCACATGGCGAACCCCTGTTGTATCCTTTCTTAGAAGACTTGCTACAAGAACTTTCTACCATTCCAAACTGCGAGGTTATTTCCATAAATACTAACGGAACGCTTCTCACTACAGAACTCATCGATACGTTACACCAAGCAGGACTTACAAGAATTAATCTCTCCTTAAATTCGCTTGATGAAACAACGAATAATACACTCTCGGGACGAATGTACCCAACACAAAAAGTTCTGGAGATGGTTGCCTATGCACAACGAATTGGTCTGGCAGTTCTTCTTGCACCACTTATTGTTCCTGGCCACAATGATAATCCTACAAAAGATATTGCGCCACTTGTCAGCTTAGCAAAAACAATAAACAGTCATTATCCAACTATTGGCTTTCAAAAATTTCTTTTGTATAAAGGAGGTCGCAATCCAGTATCTGAAGTCAGTTTTGAAGCATTTCATGAACTTTTAACGCCCTTTGAAACAGAAGACTTTATTCTCACACCACATAAAGACTACAATCCTTTCAAGATTTATGAGGATAAAACAGTAGACAAACCACTGCACAAAAATGATGTGGTAAAGATGCGCATAGTAGCACCTGGACGAGAGAAGAACGAACGACTCTGCGTTGCAGCAAACAGAGTTATTACTGTTCGAGGATTATATCAAGACAAAGGAACTGCAAAGATAAAAATTGTGCGAGACAAACACAACATTTATTTAGGTGTGCCAGCTTGAGCTTGTTGCATACTTATGTTTAAACTCTTTTTATTCAAATAATTAACAGAATCTTTTTAACTAAGTACTGCTTTATATTTTTGTATGGAACTTCTTGATGTTATCGAGCAGGTTAATGAAAGCCTTTCTCGAGGAGAATTTATTTGCTTATTTTGTCATTGCGGGGTCACGTATAGTGGCCGAGCTGAAAGCTATTTAGATTTTGGTGATAGACTTATCATGATAAAACAAGATAGGTCCGTTCTTATTCACCAACCAGAAGGAGGTAATCCTATTAATTATCTACGGCCGCCAGCTCAAGTGAGTTTTAATTTGGAATATGGGGTTGAACATGAATATATTCTTTTTCGAGCAAGTTGCAAGGAAGATGAAATAGATGTAGAAATTACTAAAGTTTATGACTTATTTTCGCAGCGACTTGAAGATGGACAAAAACAAGACCTTTCAGGCAATGAAGCGGAAATGAGCGATATGATCCGTGATCAACCAACACTTGTACGACCAGATTTTCAGCCACTTAGTCGAGAAGAACACACGAAATATGGATTTATTGATGTATTTGGACATCTAGGCGACGGCACACTTGCGATAGTTGAATGTAAGAGATATACTGCAGGACTTGCAGCAGTCACGCAGCTTCGGCGTTATGTTGAGAAAGTAAAACTGGACAAAGGAATAGATAAAGTAACTGGAATTATGGCTTCGCCTGCAATTACAAGTAATGCCTTTGACATGATGAAAGATTGGGGTTTTAGTTATGCACGCGTTGAACCCCCTAAACGAAACGTACGAGGAAAAAAACGACAGAAAAAAATTGATCACTTTTTTTGATTATTATCTTTGCCGAAAATACTATTGGCTTTTGTGTGCAAATATTCAGTTTCGTATTGGCTGAATTTATCGAATTCTTGCGTAGTGATGGTGTTGAAAGGAAAACTAATTTTTAGTCTACTATGTATTCGTTCACGTTGAGCAATAGTTAAGTCTTCATCAGTAATAATATTATCAATAGCTTGAGTATATTGTTGCGTTTTTCTTACGATACTTGCTTTTAATTGCATCTTTTTATCATGGTAGGCATTAAATATTTGTTTGGTTTGAAAAATACTTCGCAGCATAGCGTTACGAACACGATTATCTGGAATAAGGATATGTAGAGGTTTATTTTTGTAATTTTTATCTTCACCTTTCTTAACAGCGACGATTTCATCGAGTATTCTATAACAGAGCCAAACATTTTTTTGAACTAACTCAAACCAACTAATGAATGTATTATCAGCAGCAAGTTTCTCATCTGGATGAAGATATTTTGCTTCTTTTCGTGAGAAAATTTTTCTTGCTTGCGCATGTCTTGCTGTTATTTCAGTTAATTCTGTTGCAAGATATTCTTTTGCATCAAAAATAATGTGTTTATAATCGATGAAACTTTTATTAAGCGTATAGGTGTAGGATCGTTCTTTAATCTCTTGACTTAAGAAATCTTCTAAAGCATCAATTTCATCATTTGTAAACGTTTTCATGTTCTTGCTTTGTTGTTTATTATTTTTATTTGGCGTAGTTATGATTTTTGCCTATAGTATTTGCATTTAAAAAGAAATGGTATTGGACTTAATAAGATTTACCCGCATTTATTTATTCTTGAGAATGGAGATAGTTTTTCTCTTCTAGATCTTTTACGTAGTAATATGTATGTACTGCGTGTATGGCTCTTCTTGTTCCTCCAATGGTGGTAAGCACGACGCCTGCAAGACTTACTTGAATAAGCTTTCTTTGACGATTAATTATTTCATATTGTATCTTATTATTTTGAGTTGTTATTTCTAATTCGCTAGCTTGTATTTGTTCAATTTTGTTGACATTGTATGCCAAAGAAGTAAGAAAACCAAGTGTTAAGGCATAATTACTAATCGCCCAATTTCTATTTTTCTTTGTAGCTGTTTTGTAATGAGTGATTTTTGCAGCTAAATTTAATTCCGATTGATTTTTAGTCATTGGTAAGAATTATTTTTTAGTGGCCCTTTTAACAGTTTTCTTTTTAGCTGTTTTCTTTGTTTTTTTTTTAGCGGTCTTTTTGTTAGTGCGAGGCTTAGTGGTAGCTTTTTTTGTTGCCTTTTT
>JAIPJP010000005.1 GCA_021734105.1 Candidatus Woesearchaeota archaeon | reverse complement strand
CGAAGCATTATGGCATTCAGAAGATAGGTTAAAAGGACTTAATGGAGATATTAAAAGTATTCTTTCAAAAACCATAGCATAACGACTTTTTACACATTTTTCGGACTTTATACACAGAGACTACTTAATACACAAAGCCTCTCCCCACTAACAAAACAAGTGCATTACAAACGAGCATTCTTTTAAAGTAAGACTTATTTCTACAAATTCACATGAAAACGGATTCCATTGAGAAAAAAATAAATAATCATAAAGTGCAACAAAAAGAAGAGTTTCCTTTATTATTTCGAGAAATTGCAACTGATTATTTTAGGAAATGGAATACATTACAAAAGTCACAAAGTAAATCCTATTCTTTTTCAAAGGAACATATTGCAACAATTGTAGGCGAGTGTTACCTTAAAGGACTAATGAAAAAAACGATGAGCCAGGATGATTTTGCAGAAAAGATTACTAAACTCAAAATGTATCTTCAAGAAAGACCAACAGACGCTGTTGAGAAATTATTTATCTATGCATGCTAAAACCGAGCATATTTTGCTTTTCTTCCAAGTTCTTCTTCAATTCTAAGTAGTTGATTATATTTTGCGGTTCGTTCGCCTCGTGCTGGCGCGCCAAGTTTTATTTGTCCCATCCCCAGACCTACTGCTAAGTCTGAGATATACGCATCTTCTGTTTCTCCACTACGATGACTGACCATCACGTTCCATCGTGCTTTTTGTGCTAAATACGCACTAGCTAAAGATTCAAAAATAGTTCCTACTTGATTAATTTTAAGAAGCAACGCATTACACATATTACCTTCAATTGCTTTTTTAACGCGAAGCGGATTTGAAACTGTTAAGTCATCTCCAACAATTTGTAAGTTTTCATGCGATGCCATAAATCCTTTCCAGGCAGAAAAGTCATCTTGATCAAAAGGATCTTCAACACTAATAAGAGGATATTTTTCTGTTAAACGTTCATAATATTTCGCTAGTCTTCCCGGTTTAAGTTGTTTTGTCGTGTACGTTTTATTTTTATGATAAAATTCACTTGCTGCTGCATCCATTGCAATTGCCGTTACGCGATCATGACCTGTATTTTCTAATGCTTTCATTAAAAGATTAAGTGCTTGATCAGCGCTGTGTACGGGAGGTGCAAATCCACCTTCATCACCTACGTTTACTGCCTCTTTACCATATCGTTTTTTGATGAGTTCTTTGAGTTCATGATAGGTTTCAGCCACAATTTCTGTTGCTTGTGTGAAACTCTTTGCTTTCACTGGCGCTATCATGAATTCTTGAAATTCTAAATCATTTCCTGCGTGAACTCCTCCATTAATAACATTTGCAAAAGGTATGGGCAGTGTTGGTGTTTTTGTATGAAAATCATTTGCGATTTGTTTGTACAAAGGAATGTCATGCTCTTGAGCTAGGACTCTACTAAATGCCATGCTTAATGATAATAACGCATTACCACCATACTTAGATTTATTTTTCGTGCCGTCTGCTGCTAAAAGAGTTTCATCAAATGCCTGTTGGTGGGTGAAGTCTTTACCTTTCACATATTTACTTAAGGTTTTTACTGAAGCAATTGCTTTTGTTACTCCTTTACCATTATAGGCTGCTTTGCCATCGCGAAGTTCTAATGCTTCATGTTTGCCAGTTGATGCGCCACTTGGAACGATTGCTCGGGCACGACCATATTTAGTGATAAGCTCTGTTTCTATTGTTGGATTCCCTCGAGAATCAAGAAGTTGTCGTGCTTTAATCTGTTGTATTCGCATATCATGCTCACCTTTTTAGCAGTCTTTAGTTCACCATCCTATTTAAAGATTTTTATTCTTAGGCTCTGTTCAAAATCGTTTGTCTACTGCCTGAAAGTTTTTTTTTGAGTTAGACGCATTTCTTCTTCATCAAAGATACGAGAGCGTCTAAGGATAATGCTTTTGTAAGCACAGCGAGAATAGTACTTCGCAGTATGCATTTCCCCTCCATGTTGAAACAGGACCTATTCTTAGTATTATAATTAAACAAATAACAAACAAAAGAAAATCTCAGTTGTTTCGTGCATATGCGCGTACTAAGTATTGATCAACCATTCGTTGCGTGTTAAAATATGCTCCATTAATTGCTACTGCACGCCTCATAACCGCTACATATTCATCATTATTTTGATAATAAAGCGGCAGAATTTTTTGTTCGAGTTTTTCATATATTTGTTGAGCGTCTTGCCAGTTCACTTTTTCATAATCTTGCTCGTATACTACTTCTTCACCAATACCCCATCCCGTTGCATCTTCCATGAGTCCTTCAATCCACCAACCATCTGGAACAGAAAGACTTGGCACGCCGTTATGCGCAGCTTTCATCCCGCTCGTTCCGGATGCTTCAAGTGGTCGTTGTGGAGTATTCAACCAAAGGTCCACTCCTGAAACAAGTCGTTGGGCAATATCCATATTGTAGTCTTGTAAAAAGACGAGTTTTATTGTTGGCGTTAGTTGTTGAGCTAAATGCACAATGCGTTGAATTAAAAGTTTTCCTTCATGATCGTTTGGATGTGCTTTTCCTGCAAAAATAAGTTGTATGCGACCAACACGTCTGCTTATATCTTTGAGTCGATTAATATCTTTAAAGAGTAAATCTGCTCGTTTATAACTTGTTGCGCGTCTCGCAAATCCTATGGTGAATATATGCGCATCAAATTCTGTTCCTGTTGTTTGTTTAATAAAAGAGAATAAATCTTTTTTTGCTTTTTCGTGTACGTGTCGAAATTCAGCGATGGGAATTTTTCTTGCATTTCGTAGTTCTAAAGGATTTTCTCGCCAATCAATAATATATTTATCATACAGTGCTGCAAAATGAGGGTTTACCCAGGTTGTTGAGTGTACACCGTTAGTAATATAATCTATATCGTACTCTGGAAACATTCGTTTGGATACTTCTTGATGTTTACGGGCTACCGCATTTACATAAGAGGAAAATTGTAGTGCAAGTCGCGTCATAGAAAATTTACCATCTCGTTTCACTAAGTTAAAAATATTATCTGGAAGAATAGTTCCTAAATATGTTCTTACTTGTTGTTCATCAAATTCATCATGTCCTGCGGCAACTGGCGTATGCGTTGTAAATGAACAATGTTGTCGAATAATATCTAGTTTTTCTTGTTCACAATCCTCCGATATGCAATTCATATCATCTAGTTCTCGATAAAGTTCTAAAATAAGAAATGCTGCGTGTCCTTCATTCATATGAAATTTTCTTGGATTATAACCTAGTTCTCGAAGTACTTTCACGCCGCCAATGCCTAAAATTATTTCTTGTTTGAGTCGATACTGATTATCTCCCCCATACAATTTTGCAGTAAGTAATCTGTCTTGTTCATCATTTGCTTCATCATTAGTATCTAAGAAATATAGTTTAATACTTTTTCCTAAAACACCAACTAGTTCGTATTCCCACACGTTTACTTTTACAACGCGATCATGTAAATAAACGTTTACAGAAACATCGAGTTTATGTAAGGTATCTTTTACTGGCCAATCCGTTGGCGATTCGTATTGATAGCCATGTTCATCTAGATGTTGAGTGAAATAACCGTGTTCAGAAAGAAGGGTCACCCCAACTGCATCAATACCTATATCTGCCATGGATTTCATCGTATCCCCTGCAAGCACTCCTAATCCTCCGCTGTAGGTAGGAATATCACTTCGAAATCCTATTTCCATACTAAAATAAGCTATTCTGTTTCGCACCATTTGCGTAAGTTGCGAAGTGTTCTTTAAGGCCATGCTTTGTTTGAGAGAAATTTTGTTTATAAGGATTGTGGATTCAGAATGAGTAGTAACTAAAAATAAGTAAAAATTGTTTACAACACGCACAAAGGTTTATTCTCGCTCCACTCAAAAAAGTTATTGCTAGCTGCGAAAATTTCTTAACCTTTGATTTACGAAATGCAGCATGCTTTATTGTTCTTCAAGGTCATGATGTGCTAAACAATACAAAAAAAGAAATATAACTTTACGCATATAATCATTTCTGACTGTTGCGAAGATATATTGCATTCTGCAAATGCAAAAAAAGAAGTCGTTTCGCTACATATGCTCAAAAATCAAGAAAATACTTTTGGGCATGCCTCGCGGCAAATCGCGTCGACTCTTGTTTGTAATTCAAGGCAACAGCCATGTTATGTGCACAGCCAAGAAATCTCACAAATCTAAACGATCATCTATTTTGTCAGCAACAATGGATAAGTCGTCAAGAAGAGCGTTCATTCCTTCGCGTAGCGATGTTACCATTGCTTTAAGATTTTTATGTTCGATATAATATTTGTTTTTATAATTAACAACAATACCTGCTGCCATGAGTCGATTCAGATGATGAATTACCGTTCCTCGCGTTAGTCCTGTTTGAGAAGCAAGTTCATCGCTGGTGAGTTCCACATCCATCTTTAATGCTTTAATAAGCGTTATAAAAATTCTATAGCAACTCTTATCTTTATCTCGCATACTAAACAGACCAAGACTTTCTCCAAAGAGCATGAGTAAATCGTTAATGGTGTCTGGCGAGAGTTTTTTTTCACGGACAATAGTTACTCGTGTTATTCTCATAGTGAGTAAAAAGAAAAGGTATTATTTAAATCATTATGTCTTAACGATATAAAAACTCAGCAAAGCCCGAAAAGACTTTGACAGTCTGATTTATAAGAAAGAGTATCGCATGACGAGTTAGCATCAGCCAAATAACACGCTTCAGGATTAACATTTAAGAAAAGTCCTGCATAACTAAGATTTTCATAAAGTGTGCCATCAGATAGGAGTATGTTTCCATCAAGTTTATATAAATCATTCTCACCTTGATGTAATGAACCCTTTACTGGTTCGGATAAGAAATTAACGTATTCTTTAGTCCCGTATTTTGTTGTTAATTCATAAGGATCACCCATTTCAATAAGGTATAATTTATCGCTAATGGTAGGAATGGTAAATGTTCGAAAATAATCAGCATGTACTCCCCAAGCAATTTCAAATTCAGTAAATATGGCATTATTCGCTTCTTCTAAATATTGATAATCTCTTGTTGAGATAATATCTGAGAGTTTACCTTGTATAACAATAAAAAAGACAAAAAAAACTAGAAGCATGAATGAGACTAACAGAACAAATTCTAAGGCGGATTGACCTTTTTTTACAGTTTTCATTCTACAACCTTGTATCGCACCACTCCATTTGCATGTGATTCCACTCTAATTTCATTAACACCATCAGTAATGGGTATGCTGCAACCAGCAGAGCAATCATTGCTTGTTTCATTTAGAAGCGTTATTCTAGTAAAAAAAACAGCGTGAGATTTATAAGGACCATACACCAACACCAATTCACTCATTGAAGTATCATTATACACGAGCATTTCATGAACATCGGTTGGGATAGATAATGCTAAGGTTTGCCAAGAATTTGAGCCAACAGAGTAAATAAGATCAGCCGTATCAATTAATTCTGTTCCTGAGCGATAAATTTGTGTGCTTACAAGAGCTGCTTGTGAGTCTGAAGAATAACGATAAAAAATAACGCTTCCAGGAATAATCATCATCAAGGCTACTGCTACTATAAACAAGTATTCTACAGAAGATTGTCCTCTAGTCAGTTTTAGTTCACCTCTAAAGAAAAATTGCTCGTTAAAGTTTATAAATATTTGCGTGGAAAAAGCCAAATCAGAGTTTTCTTAGTTCTTGACCCCTGGGAGTGTCTCGAACTTCGTAACCCTTTTCTTTTAGCGCATCTCGAAGAGAATCGCTTGTTCCCCAATCTTTTTTGTTTCGTGCAGTTGCTCGTTCAGATAATAAGTCAGCCACCTCAGCAGGAACCTCATCATCATCTAAAAGCTCTGGCGGTAAAAAACCAAATAACCCATCTAGATGCATCATTGTTGTAAGAATTTCTTTTGCTTGTTCGTCTCCAACCATTCCTTCATCAAGTGCTTTGTTAATTATTTTTATTGCTTCAAAAAGAGCACCTAAAGCGCCACTAATATTAAGGTCATTATCAAGTTCTTGCTCGATTACAAGTTTCATTACATTTATTGCTTTTCCTAATTGTTCGCTATAAGGTTGTTCACTTCGAACTGCTTGAAGTTTTTTGAGCGTGTCATCTATTCGAGCTAAAGATTGTGATGCTGCTTGTAGCCCTTCTTTTGTAAAATTAAGTGTTTGTCGATAATGAGCAGATAATAATAAATAGCGAATTGCTCGCCAACTAAATCCTTCCTTAATTAAGTCAAAAACATAATAAACAGTTCCGGCAGATTTACTCATCTTTCCACCTTCAACTTGTAAAAAAGCTGGATGAAGCCAATAATGCACATACTGTTTATCAAAAACACCTTCACTTTGCGCAATTTCACATTCATGATGAGGAAATTTATTATCTTCTCCTCCTGTATGGATATCAATAGTTTGAAAATGAGTCTTAGAAAGCTTTTTATCAGCAAATGCTTCAGTGAGAAATTTTGCACTCATAGCAGAACATTCCATGTGCCATCCAGGATATCCTTCGCCCCAAGGACTGTCCCATTTTAGAATGTGATTTTCATATTTTGATTCTCCAAACCATAAAACAAAATCATTCGCATTTTTTTTGTTTGGATCTTTTGCAACTCTATTTTTAGTCAATTTATCTAATGAATTTCCTGAAAGTTTCCCATAATTTGGAAATGAAGTCACATCATAATACACATTTCCACTTGCTTGATATGCATGTCCTTTTTCTAAAAGAACGCTAATTAACTCAATTATTTCAGTAATGGTTTCCGTTGCTTTTGGTCGAAATTCAATGTCTTGTAATCGAAGCGCATTCCAATCAGCCAAGAATTGTTCGGTATAAAAACGTGCTATTTCTAAAGGATGTTTTTTTTCTTTTCTTGCAGCAACATCAAGCTTGTCTTCACCGTCATCACCATCATCTGTGAGATGTCCAACATCAGTAATATTCATCACTTGCACAACTTCAAATCCTTTGTATTTGAAAACTCTGCGAAGGAGATCTGCAAAAACAAAAGCCCTGAAGTTTCCTATATGTTGATAGCTATAAACAGTCGGCCCGCAATTATACATTCGGACCTTTCCAGGAATAACTGGAATAAATTCTTCGAGTTTGTTGGTGAGTGAATTATAAAGCTTTAAAACCATAATACATTAAACTAATCAGTTTATTTATAAAAATTACCCTAAAAAGAGAATAAAAGCGCACACCCAGATTCCCAGAGGAACAAGGGGTGCTGAAAATGAAACATTTTCAAGCATGAACTGAAAAGTTCAAAGATGGGTTAAGCAAAGCGCACACCCAGATTTGAACTGGGGATCCCGGAGCTGCAATCCGGTGCCTTACCACTTGGCCATGTGCGCAAAAAGAGCTTCACACCCGTTCTATTGGTTATCTGAGATTGTTATTTAAAAGTATCGGTAAGAATTATATAATCCAATAAGAATAAATAGTTTATGAGATTAGAAATGAGCGCTAAAATGCGTCCCGAAATAAAGATTATTCAAGAAGAAGTTTTCAGAGAAATTGAAAATCGATTCAAAAAAAAGAATATTTTCTCTCAACCAAACAAAGAATCAATAGAAGAAAAATTACAATTTACTGGTAAACAAGTTAACTACAAATTAAAAAGATTCAAAGCAGATATTCCTGATTATGTTGCGCAAGTGATGATGTTGCAATTTCTTCATCCATTATTACAACTTAATCTAAGAGAAGTAGAAACTGAATTCAAGAAGATTATGAAAAACAAATATGAAGTTCATAGACCTCGAATTGGGATTTATTTTGTGGAACAAAATGTAATTAACCAAAGCGATTTTATAGAAGAAAGTATGAGTCTAGATATTCTTTCAAAAAGACTCGCAAATAAAGAAGAGACAACATATAACATAAAAAATTCAGATCTTACAAAAAAGAATCTTGAAATTGCAGCTGCCAATGCAATGAATGCATACGAAACAAATAAGTTAAGTTTAAAACTTCTTGCAGAAAGCTTTGGAAGAGTAAAAGTTATTCCTTTATTCTACGCCTACAAAAATAATAAGCATTTGCAAAGATATAACTCAATAACTAACACAACAGGAATCAAATACATCATGCCAATACCAAACAATTTAACATAAATTAACCTCTAATTGTTAACTTCCGCTTGTTTTATAATTCATAACCATTGAATAAAAAGGAACAACATCAATTATTCCCGAAATTTTGTTAGAGTTAGAAACAACTTCTTTAGCCGTGATAAAAAGTGGCGCAACCACATCTTTTGTTTGAACCATATAACTAGCTAGCCAAGGAAGTTTAAGAAACGTAATTTCTGCAACGCTCATCGCTACACCAATACCATAAAGTACCTCGCTTCCTGAGTGATAAAGTGCTACTGAAAGTGGCCCTGTTATTGCATCTATTTTATCTATTCGTTTTGCTGATTTGCAGAGTCGTTCTAAGCTCACTTGCAAGACCTCCAAATTATTCATTTGGAAAAATTATTTTGTATAACTTTTTATGATGTGTGTTACTACATAAGTATTATTAAGAAAAAACCGTAAAATTTGCGGTATGAACATAGTAAACTGAAAATTATTACTGAAGTGCTAATACAATTAAGAAGAATACGTATTCAAAATAACAAATAGAAAAAAATTAGTTCTCGTTATGACCTGTTAATCGTTTTACTTCGATGCTTATTGCATCATCTAAAATTCTTATTTCTCTAGGACAAATCGTATATTCTAATTCATTTTTATCACAATAAGAAATAATTTCTTCTTTTTCAGCATCATCTTCAAAACGGACAATAACATTAAATCCTTCTTTTTCTTGATGAACAACATGATGAGCAATTAAATCTTCTTTTACCTTCTTTGCTCGTTCTAAAAGAAAGCTTCTACGTTGGTCTAAATGTTTTAGTTTATGATGAAGCTGTTGATAATCCATTTCGGGTTCTTCTTCAAGATGCGTTTTTATTTTTGCAAATAAATCAACAGCATTAGTTGCAATAAATCCCCCTCGACCAAGGTCAACAGGTTTTGCTTTGTTAAAACTACCTACAATAACATCTCCAAATTTTGCGTGAGTGCTCCCTATGCTTCCTGAAACATCATTCACTAAAAAAATATCATTTTTCAGACAATGAGAATATATATTTGCCATATCATGAGTTACTGCATATCCTGGCATGGAGTTAAGTAAAAGTACTATATCATAGTCATATTGGTTTAATTCTTTTTCATAAATAAGTCCATCATCAGTAATCATCTTTAAACCTTCAAGTCCTGCTTGCTTGATATATTTCTCATACGTTAACCATCCGCCTTCTTCTTGGTATAACACAATATGCCGTCCAAGATCAGCCACAAGTTGCATGGCTAGTTTAATTGATTCATTACATCGAGTAGTGAAAAGTACATAAGAAGCTCCCGTAAGAACTTTTAACATTGCGCGACATTCTTCTTTATAATCCATATAAGCACCTAAGAGCAATCCTTCATTAATAAAGCTTCCGCAGCAATATCCTCAACAACACATCTGCCAAAAGATTAATTAACTAGCGCATATATAAAAATAATCTATGCCTCAAAAAGCTCCAACAAAAACGAGTTCTCGCATGAGAATTGGCTTATATGAAGAAGCAGAGCGCGAGCTCCTCGCTAAACTTAAGCAAAAAGAAAAAGAACTCAAAACTCTCCTTGCTGAGCTCCAAGTCACAAGAAACTTGCTTGAAGAAGCAACCCATGATAGAGAAGAAGAGCAAGAGTCCATAACCTCTGCTAAAGAAAATAAAGCATCACTTGAAGAAGAAATACAAAGTTTAGAAGAAGTCACACAAAACGTGACGCGCGAGTTACTTGATCAAAAACAAACACCGTATCAGGCAATTAGCCAACAAGAGCTCTCCATGGCTACAAGTTATAATACGCGAAATGATTTATACAATTTGATGTATAAAACGAGTTGGACACCTGATGATGCTAACAGGTTTTTCACGATTACCGAAGCCCACCGAATGGCTAATGATTACGACTTTAATCCGCTTGTCCGAGAAAATCTTAATCAAACCTATACTGTTATCCAACAAGTTGTACAAAAGCGAGAAGAGCAAATTAAGGCAACGTATCAACCAACAGTAACCAAGCCTCAGGACTTCAATATTGAAAGCGCGCTTGCAGGCGTAAAGTTAAACTCTACTTCAACAACTAACTCAACTGATTCTATAAAAACAATGTACAAGCCAAACGAGAAAACAACCTACACACCAGCAACGCCAAAGATTCTAGAAATACTTAAGAAGAAATAATACGTAGTGCTACCTTGCAGAAAAATAAATTTGTTGTATTTCGCAAATCTGCGAAATTATTGCGACAAATGATTAAGCTTCGCCAAGCCAAAGGCGCGAAAAGTCTGCGTAGCACAATAAAAAATAAAAAAAGTACTTTTATAAACCCCTGTTCACTCCTTCCTACTACCATAAACACGGGGTCGCTAAAAACCAAGGTTTGAAGCATCCTCTATCCAGAACGAGTTTCGTTCTGAGAAACAACCGGTGAAGTATGGAATAGACGTATTCTATTCAACCATTTCGCCAAAAAAAACAATAAGCTATGAAATAGGTTTTTACGTGCTGTTGAGCAAAGCAAAACACACAATGACGCCTAACATTCGTTGGCAGATGATAAAAAAATGGCTAAAGAAACGAAAATCAAAGATTTTCGAACTTCAGCAATTAACAATTTAGCTGAAAAAACAAAAATCAAAGATTTTCGAACTTCAGCAATTAACAATTTAGCTGAAAAAACAAAAATCAAAGATTTTCGAACTTCAGCCACCTTTTAATGAGGCAATAAAAAATGGCTAAAGAAACTGTAGATGCATTAATTGTTGGCGGTAAAGCGAGTGCTGCACCTCCACTAGGACCTGCTCTTGGTCCAAAAGGAGTTAATATCGGACAAGTTGTTGCTGAGATTAACAAAAAAACTGCTGATTTTGCAGGCATGCAAGTTCCTGTAAAAGTAATCATCGAAACTAATGATAAGTCTTTTGAAATTGAAATTGGAACCCCGCCTGCAACCGCTCTTATCAAGCAAGAACTCGATATTAAGAAAGCTAGTGGCACACCTCAATCTGATTATGTGGGAGACCTCACACTTGAACAAGTGAAAAAAATTACGCGAATGAAAGAAGGTGCGGTTACGGGTAAAAACCAAAAAATGCGCGTGAAAGAAATTCTTGGCACATGTAGAAGTATGGGCGTTACAATTAATGGTAAGAAATCTTCAGAGCTTATCTCAGAAATTAACGCAGGTAACTACGATAAAGAACTTGCAGACGAGTAAACAACAGACTCGCCAAACCCTGCAAAATTAATGTCTGCACTGCCTTGAAGAACAAGTAAGTCAAACGTATTTGCCAAAAGCAAATGACTGCGTTTAACGATAAGTCTTTATTCGCGTAGCGAGTAATAATTCTTCGCAGTGCGTCATTTATTTTTTTATGCCACGATGAGATACAAAAAGGTCTACGGAGAAAGCAAGCTAACTACGTGTCTCTTCTGTGGCAAGCAAGCAACAACAACTAACGAGCAAGAAGTTCCTGTATGCACAGCTCATAAAAACGCAAGACTCAATGATTTTAAGTGTGCATGTGGAGACTGGCTTGATCTTCGAACAAGTAAATTTGGTATCTTCTTTACTTGTATGAATTGCGGAACGGTAAGTTTAGCTAAAGCCCTTGAACTGAATCAAGTGTGGGATGAAAATAATTTGCCAAATGTTTATGATTTATGATGAAAATTAATTAATTTTTAGCATATTCAAAATTTCTTTAGAAATTTAGTAATGTAAAAAAGAGAATAAAAAAAATTCCAAGAATTACTTCACAAAAATCATGTGTTTCTCATTACCATCCAGTTCTTTCATGATTCGTTTAATAATAAGTTTTTCTGGATCAGGGATAAGACTTACTCGTTTTTTGAGATTTTCATAACTAGTAAAAGGATCGCCACGTCGCTCTTCAACTATCATCCACATGTGTTTTTTCCCAAGTCCTGGAAGTAATTCAAGTGAATGCATTCGTGTTGACAATGGTTGACTTTTGTTAAAGAATTCAATAAACTCTTCTTCTCGCTCTTTAACTATTTCTTTAAGTACGTGCTCTAATTCTCCTCGAGCAGTACCCGTAAGTTTTGAAAGAGGGATTTTTCCAACGACATGATGAATTTTATCTCGTTTTTGATCTCCGACATAAACTGCCTCAAATGGTTGCAAAGCCAATCCTTTTCGTGGAACCAGTTCAAGTAATGCAAGATTATTTTTCCCTATGGCTTGCGCTATTGAAGTCTTTAAATGACTCGGTCTAGAGTCTGATACATACCCGTTAGATAAAAAATCGAGTACTATCGCTTCTTCTTCTCGTTTCTTTTCTTGCATAGCCTACCAACTCCCCTACAACTATCTATTAAGAGTCCTCCTTATATATCTTTCTTTTTATAGAACACAACAGAATTCAACAGAATTAAAAGAACACTTTAGGTAGTTGAATATACCTACTTCAGAGGTCTAAACTCATCTACAACATCAACTATTTTCTTTAAATTTTCTTTTGTAATAGTTACATTATAGCCTGAAAGAAGAACTTTGAGGTGTTCTGGACTTTCAGGAAGCGTATCTGCGATTTTAATAAGATGTTGTTCTTTAAGTCGTGGAATTTCAAGTTCTGCAATCGTTTTCATAAGATCGTTGACTTTTTTAGTACTGAGGCGAACTGCATCATTCACGTATTCTTCAGTCTTGCCTCCTCGAAACGTCAGTTCTTCATCTCGTTTGTGGACTGCTTTTAGCATGTCTTTTACTTCACTGATGCTTACTGGTTTTTGTTCAAGGATTTCTGGCTTAACCATTTTATTTACCTCATGCTCGTCGTAAATGCACTGGATGCACAACAACAGTTTTTGCTTTACCTAAATCTTCAATCTTAATTTCATAGCACGTTCCTACTTTTTTAGAAATAATACCTACTCGTCCATAAAATCTTGGAAAATACATTCCTTTTTGATATGCCGGTTCAGCCCCTAGCTTTACTTTTTCTCCAACAGCAAAGGTTTGCAAAAAATTCCGCAGGCTAACCTTACCTCGTGAAGAAACATTTTTACGCATTTTATAGCGCGTCTTTCGTCTGAATCCACCTACTCTATCTACCATTGTTTATCCTCAGGAAATTATACTTGCTTTATAAAGCTTGTCAAAACCGTCTTAATGTAGACGGTTCTTATTTGCTTTTTGTGTTGGACGTACTTTTTCTGCGCCAACCCCTTTATTTCGTAATCCTCGACTTTTCTTTCCAGCACTTGTCATGCCTCTGAAAACTCGTCCTTTCTGAAGTGAAATCCAATTTAAATTCTCATCTCGAAGAACAGGTTTGCTTGTTCGGTCTACCATAATTACTTCAAACCATTTATGTTGACCATCTTCTACTACTAAATATGAATTTAATACTTCACAATTAGTATATTGTCGAGCCACGCGTTCTTCAGCGATTTGCTGATATGATTTGTTAACAACTTTCTTTTGCGAATTTGCCTTAGGCCTTCGACCACCTTTAATATCTGGTCGTCTGTGTCCACCTCGAGTTACTCGTTGACGTACTACAAAAACACCTTGTTTTGCTTTGTAACCTAGTGATCGCGCTCTATCCAGTCGTGTCGGTCTAAGAATTCGTACTGTTGCTCCTTCTCGTCGAAATTGAAATAAATACTCCTGCACTGCAGTCGTTTCTTTTGGCTTTTTCCAAGCCTCTCGAATATATTTGTAAGCTCCCATGCTTATCTAGCCTCCATTATTTCTTATTTTAGCCTTCTAGTGTTCAGGCAAGCTACGCCCACATCCTATCTAGAAGCTGTGTAACGGCAAGAAACAATAGTTCATTTATAAATATAACCCTTCTAGACAAGAAGAAAGTGTAAAAAAAGCATTTTTACGAAGATTTAAAAAGTTCATTCCCCAAAAATACTAGTGTGCGGGGTGATCAGCCATGATAGAATTAGGCGGAAATATTACGCTTGTAGGGTTTAAAGAACTTGGCTATGCAGAATTTGTTGTAGTAAAAAAAGTCGTTGGCAATTATGCCCGAAAGATTTCTGATAAACAAGAGTTTTCCAATCTTACCATAACACTTAAACCAATCCATAAAATTGGCGAGGAAATCTCTAAATACGAGCTAAAAGGAAAACTTGAAATTGATGGTAAATTATACAATTCAGAAGTCGTTGAGCATAATTTATTTGTTGGTATTGATAGCTTGCTAAAAAAATTAGTCGCGCAACTAAAACTTAACTAAATCATAAAACTCCATAATAATTGCAGCACATATATCCTAAAAAAAGCAATTTAGAACAAGAGTATAAACCACCAAATAGTCAGATTACCAAAGAATTTATTCTACAAAAAAGTAGTAAACAAAAAACATTCAAAATAATTTAATAAAATAGTGCATGAGGTTAACCTATTCCATTTTCAAAAGGTTTTTGAATAACCCATGTACTTCTAAGTTCTCATGAAAAAAATAAAAACTATCGATACAAAAATTATTGGAAATAATATTGCCAAAAAAACAACAACGCAAGGTCATGTGTTGCTAGGAGTAGAAATGTACATTGAAAATGAGCGAAAGCTTGTTACGTATAATCCTGAAACAAAAGAACTCAGACTGGCAACGAATCCTAAAAACATTACATTATATTTTTCTGGGGAAGAACAAGAAGTTGTTCGAGTTAAAACCCAAGCAGGACACATTTTAGAATATGAAAGACCAAAAACAATTAATGTTTTAACTGAAGGAAAACAAACTCTTAATATCAATTCAGAAAATTTGTTTACTTCCATTCCTAAATCTATAAAACAAAAAGTTAGAAAATATTTTCCTAATTAAAGGTATAGTCAGTAACTCGCTCAGCGACAAACTCGTTTTGCAAAAGATGTCGTAAACACATACCCGCATCAATAAAATCTCGTCGTACACGAACATAAAGACGATTATCTTTTTCGTAAACGGCATCTCCATGTACTTCTTTAAATCGTTCTACTCCTTGGAAGTTTTCTAATGGCGGCCCTTCTCGCTCCAATGTTTCACTGAGTTGGTTATTATCAACAAAAAAGTATACATAACAAAAATCTGTATCAACAAACCAGTCTGCAAGGTTTACTTTAAAATCATAGAGTTGTAAATGTCTATGTAAAAATTCAAAAACTTTGAGAACTTTTGTTATAACCACATCTTTTTTCCCTTGCTGAGGCGTAAATTTAATAACATATAAATCTTCTTCATCTCGTTTCTTTTTTTCAAGGAGTGCTTTATCAAAACGAGGCAAATCAAAATATTTTTTTTCAGGTTGTACCAAAAATGCTTTTGCGTGTTTCTTAAATAAGTTATATTTTTCTAAAGATAACGCTGCTGATGCATTACGCTGCGGATCTATTGGGTCAATAACGACAAGTGGCGAAACAAGTTTTGCTTTGTTAAGTTCTGTTAAGACATTTGCATGTTTATTTTCAGAGTCAATGATAGTTCGCTCGCCCCATGATGCTGCTGCATGTAAAAGTTTTTCAAATCCACCATAATGTATAACTAAAATATCTAACACATGTCCACTAATACCATTAATGTAACTTTCCGCTCCATATACTTGTATTGCTTTACAAAATTGTTTTGCTAAACGAATATCATTTCGAAGTGAAGGTGTTAAATGTTTTTGCGCCCAAAAGACATGTAATGGAGACATATCGGTAACATTATCTACATCTTGATGCGTATCTACATATTTTACCGGCACAATTTCAAAAAAATAATTGTTTTGTGTAAACGTAAAATAATCTCGAGAGCCATGCACTCGCTCAAAAGTTATTTCTAAATCAGCAAGCATTAATTCCAAAAGATCAGAGAGATTTTTCTGATCAGTCTTAAAACGTACAAACATATCTATATCAAAATTACCTGCTAAATAAGTTCCTTTTGCAGTACTCCCACCTGGAACTACTTCTACAGCTACACCTACGCGTTCTGCCGCCTTACTCAGTTTGGCAGCCATAGTAGAAATAACTATTTGAAGTGCTGCTACCTCTTCAGGTGCTGGTGTGATAGTTGTAAGAATTGTTGCATAATCCATATACTACTGCTAGAAGCACTCTTTCTTTTTAAATATGCCGTCTACAAAGAATTTGAAAAAAACACCCCCTTTGCAAAGTCAAAGGAACATTTAAATAAAATCAAAAATCAAGATAGTTTTATGTCACTAATTATTACAAGTTTACTCGTTATTCTTATTATTACCATGCTAGCTGCAGTTCCTCTTCATTTTTCAGTCAAATTATTACATGGCAAGACTAATTTTTTTAAGACAATAATTATTAATGTCATGAGTGGAATCCTAGTTAATGTATGCGGAATGATTATTCCTCTTTTCGGATTAGTTATTGGACTTATTATTACAGTATTCCTATTCAAATATGCCTTTAAAGTTTCTTTTCTTAAAGCAATACTAATTCTATTAATAAATACAATTATAAGTATTCTACTTGGTCTTATAGGAATACTTTTAGGCATAGGCGCTATTGCAGCAATTATCGGCATATAAAAAAGAAAAGAAGAAAAAAAGAAAAATGTTCAAAAATAAAAATTCCTTTTCTTTGCACGCTTAGTAGTGAAAGAAAAAATTATTATTGATGCTCATGACTTGCAATATCTTTTTTGTCTGAGAAGATATAGTCTTTTGCTTCTTTTGAGAATACCTCATCGTGTTGTCGTATCCATTCAATAAGCATAGCTGCATGTTCTTTTTCTTCATCTGCATTATGTTGCAAAATTTTTTTTAGTTCCGGGTCAGTACATGCATCCGCTCGCTGATTATAGTAATCAACTGCCTCCATTTCTTCTCTTAGCGAGTCTATTGCTCGCGTCAAGTCTTGGGTTAATGCATTTAGTTTTTCTCGTTCTTCTATTGTTGCCATGTTATCACCTTTTTTATCCTAAATAACTCATTTGTTTTTTATCAACTTCATCTGTTGTTTTATTTGCTTTTTGCATAAGATCTTTTACTTTTGCTTCAAAAATTTCTGCTTGCATAAGTAGTGGTTTGGTATCTAGTTTAAATCCTAAATATTTATCCAATAATTCAATTATTTTTGCTGCAGCCCTACTATCAGGCATGTTCGAATGGGTTTGAGCAAATAAGCAACTCATTTTTTTCTGTCGAAGAAGAAGTGCTGCAGTTACACCAATAATAACTGATTCTTCCACTGGCTTTGCACCAAGTGTTTCAAATTTTTTATTTTGAAAACAAAAAAGTTCATCACTTCCGTCTCCAGTTACACCTTCAATTGAAAGAATTTCTTTTACTTCTAATGTTTTAACTAGTTTTTCAACTGCTTGTGCAATAGCCCATTCATGTCCACGAATATCTAAGATTGCATGTAATATAACCACATTATATTTTTTATTATAAAATACGCCCATAGGATGAACAAGTTTGCCTTTGTGTATGGCAACAGTTGCAGGTAATTCATCATACATTAATTCTCCAATTTGTTCACATGGCAAATGTTCAAGTAAATACTCGGTAACTATCGTACCTACCAAGCCAAATCCGGGAAATCCTTCAATAAGTGTTGCACCTTTTGGTTTCTTTCGTAATCTAATATCCATAACTCTGCCACCTCAATAGGTTCAGTTCACATCTTTTCATTTAAATAGTCTTTGATAAATCTTTATAAATAGAAAAGAAGTTCTTAATAACACTGAAGCGCAAACAAACTGCTGCAAATAGTTAACCAGTATTCTGGAAAGCTATCTCTCGGTGCGATTTCGGAGGATAAAAAATGGCTGAAATTAAAGTTAACATTGGGGACGCTAAGTCCAAAAAAACATATAATAAAACGCTTTCTGAAGAGCAATTAACACCTTTTATTGGCAAGAAAATCGGCGATAAAGTCGGTGGTGAAGCACTCGATCTCGCAGGCTACGAATTTGAAATTCGCGGGGGTAGCGATAGTGCTGGTTTTCCTATGCGAAAAGATGTGCAAGGTTCTGCTCGAAAAAAAATTTTAATTGTTGGTGGCGTTGGTATGCGTAATCAACATAGAAAAGGTCTTAAGCTTCGTAAAATGGTTGCGGGAAATACTATTTATGAAAAAACCGCTCAAATTAATCTTGCGGTAACTAAGCATGGCAAAGGTCCTATCCAGCCAGTCGCAGAAGTTCCAGCAACAGAAGACGAAGAAAAGAAAGCAGAATAAATGTACTGCTTGATTCTTTTTCACTAGTCTAGTTTTAATTTACTATTCTATTGTTTTTGGCGTTGTATTAATTTTAAATTCCTATAAACAAATTAAGAACAATTAAGTTCTACGGAGTTAGAGTGGATTTTTGTATACTGCAGTGGAAATAAGGGGGTTTACTGATAAACCAACACCATGCACAAAACCAGAAAAGAGCTCCTCTATACAAAGTATTCAGCAGTTTTGCTTTATTTCGTATGGAACTACGCCCTTTGGCTACTGCATCAACAACAACGAAGTTTTGTTGCGCGTCGCTAAAAAAATAAACTATAATTCACGCATCAAAATAAACAAAGCATTTCTCAATATCTACACAGTAAAGAATACTACCTTCTGGCAGCAATTTAACTATTTAGCGAAATACTCGCCTACAGCTGTTTTTCAAGACCGCAAACAGGGATATAAATAGCTTAATAGGGTGAAAAATAAGGGCTATGAGTAGAAGAGTTTATAAAGAAGTTTTTCGTAAATGAAGATGGATATGTTTACTGCTAAGGTGTTTGAGAACAAAACTGACTACGTGAAGCATTTTGGAAAGGACTTAGGTTGGAAAATCGAAGAGACTGAGTTTGCAAACATAGGTTCATTACCTAAACAAATTGCAGGTTATCAAACAGCTGATGAAACAAATGAAGATGCATACCCTCAACCTGTTTCTCGTTATCGTCTCGTTGTTGAAAAATATAATGCAAGTTTAGAAGAAACATATCATTGGATCCTGCAATTCCTCAGACATGATTTAGGTTATCAGCACGTCGAAAAAATTTATGATATTTTTAGCGCTTCAGAAAGTAGCGGTACATTTGGTAATATGGGTCAACGTCTTGCTATTCAACAAGATAGAGCGCGAGAATATCTTATTCAAATCGGCGCGCTAGTCAAACAACTCTTTCAAATAGTAAGGGAATTGCGGATTATCGATGAACGTATGGAACCGTATACTATGTGGAAGACAAGCAAGAGTGCAGATATCACACTCAAAAATCTGTATATTAATCTTGTTGAAAATCCTAATGGTCAAAATCCCGATTCTATTTACGCCCTGGCTCGACAACATAATTTTGTTGTGCTCCCGGATTTATTCATGAATACGCACATCTACAAACTTGAAGATATTGATAAAGAAGTAGAAGAGGGCAGTGTCAAAGAATTTAACAATATGGTAAAAACTGTTTTAAAAAGAAAACTCTATCAATATATTAATTGGAAGGAGAAAAGTGAAAAAGAATTAATTTCAAGACGTGCTTTTCAACTCAAATATCTCAGACAACATTGGAGCGTTATTAAATTATATATGTCCTGGATTAAACCGTACTTAAAGTCCGCTGCACGCCTCACCCCTAATCAGAATCAACTCGATAGTGCAGATCTTGTTACTGCGTTTGATAATACTATACTTGAAGTAGAAGTTCTTGCAAGAAAATCTATTAACATGACAAAAAAAGATAAGCATTTCAAATGTATCCTTGTAAATTTTAAATATAATTCTAAACCTGTCTTAACCTACAAGCCAGAGTATCAACAACAGATAACCTCTCATACTGGTAAAGTTACGGTGACCTTTCGTTCGTATGGATGGCACGTGGATGATATTCAAGCGTACAAAAAAATGCGTCAAGAAGAAGATATTGGTATGCTAAATAGTTTAACTGGACACGTTATGGGTTCTTTTGAAGCACTCGGTGAAGAGTTCGAAAAGTATTTAGAAGAAGCTGGTGAAGAAGAGGCCCTCAAGAAAAAAGAAGAGCGTGAACAAAAGGCAAAAGAAGCCGAAGAATCTGCTAAAGAAACTCGAAAAAATCATAATAAATTTGCAAAGTGGGGTATTCTTGAACCGTTTCTTGAAGCTGGTGGCGGTATTGGCGACCTTTTTGGTTCACTTGCAGGTTCAGAAGCAAGAAAATTTGAGAAAGAAAAAAAACAAAAAGAAAAAAAAGACTCTACAACAGATCGTAATGCAGGAAAGCTTGCAAAAGCCGCAAAAGATGTCGGTCTTGATATGCAAATTCTTTTTAATGTCTATAAAAAAGGACATCGTCATTTGAATTGGTAAAGAAAATAAGAGGAAAATACTATGACCAAAAAAGCTACGGTAAAAAAAACAACTAAAAAAAAATCAACCCATCCTCAAAACAGCGATAACAAACAAATTTGTGCAGTACTTGCTTATTTTTTTGTCGGCATCATTTGGTATTTTGCTGATGAAGAAATGAAAAAAAACTCATATGTTACGTTTCACATCAAACAAGCACTTGTTCTGCTCATTGTTGATGTTACTATTTGGATTGCAAACGCAATACTTGGTTTCCTTATGCCTTTGTGGATGATTGCGTGGATAGGTTTATTCGTTCTTTGGATAATTGGTCTTGTTCAAGTTATTAACAAAGAAGAAAAAGAAGTGCCACTCATCGGGCAGTTTGCAAAAAACTTTAAATTTTAATTTTGTTATTTACTAGGTAACGTGCGAAGAAAAGCTTTGCTTTTTCTTATACAAAAAAACAATGTTTTTTATGCTAAAAACCTAAGATAATTTTTGAGCATATTTTTTATTTTATCAAGGGCAGATAAGGGGGAAATTAGTAATCCCTTTTATCTCAAATGTACTTCTAAAACATCTTGATCATATAGTTTATGTTTAGTCATGACTTTTTGCCCATCAAATTTTGCACTTGGTCCCCAAACGCGAGCAAATTTAAATTTAGAAATAAAGTCTTTATGTAATTTCTTGCACACATCTCCAACACTAAAATCTCGAAAAACAATAAGTGGAACTTCCATATCTGCTTCTTTCATGGGTTCTTTAAGATAAATACGAATAAGATCTAGTTTTTCAAAAATTAATTCTTTGAGTTCTTCAATGCCTTGACTTAATTGCGCACTAATTGCAAGATCAGCAGAATATTTTTTCTTTATTTTTCTAAGCTCCTTAGGCGTTACTAAATCTGATTTGTTAATAACAGTGATTCCAGGCATATATTTTTTATTTGCTTCTATACAATCAATAAGTTGATCAACAGTAACATCTTCACGCAATACTACATCTGCATTATTAATACGAAATTCTTTTAAGACTGCTTTAATAGTGTCATGTGTTAAATGTGTTAACCGACAAGTTGCTCCAATTTTAATTCCGTCTTTTCCCGTTTTAGTTATTTTCACATCAGGCTTTCTTTGATTAACACGTATATGCGTGTCATAAATTTCACTGACAATAACATCATATTCTTCAGGCCGTGTCGCATCAAGAAGAATTAAACAAACATCTGCACTTCGCATACTTGCAAGGACTTCTTTTCCTCGTCCTTTTCCACTTGCAGCTCCTTTTACAATTCCTGGAACATCTAAAATTTGTATTTTTGCGTGTTTATGTTGCATAACACCCGGAATACAAGTAAGTGTGGTGAAGGCATATGCTGCAGTTTCTGATTTTGCATCAGTGAGCGCGTTAAGAAGAGTAGATTTTCCCGCACTAGGAAAACCAATGAGAATAACAGTACCATCTCCTGTTTTTCGTACTTCCCATCCTTGGCCACCCGATTTAGCTTGTCCACGAGTTACTTCTCTTTCTTTGAGCTTTGCTAGTTGTGCTTTATAGAGGCCTATGGCTGCTTGTGTTCGTTTGTTATATTTGGTATTAGCAATTCTGTCTTCTAATTCCTTAATTTTCTCGTTATAATCAGCCATTACTGCATCAAAAAAGAATGTTTGTTTATAAAACTAATCATCACTTTTAGTGGTGATAACAGGCGCATCTTTTACTAAGAACGTATGTTCGTGTTGACTTACCATACCATTTCCTATTTCTTTAAGTGGTGGATGTCCATGTATAATACCAACTTTTCCAAGTTCTTTAAGCGCAAGTTTTGTCTTACCCACACCAAATTCTTTGCTTAACCATCGCGTAGTAAAAGGCAATCCATTATAGCTTTCAATGCGCTTAAGGACTTCTCGTGCGAATGGACTGCGAACAGGTTTTTTTCCTACAAAGCTAAATACAGTCGCATCGCCGCTTTCTGCAATTGCTCCTTTGCCGTTTGTTGCGAATGGTTCACAAGCAACAGTCATTCCTTCTGCAAGTTCTAAGGAATTATTTAAGTAAATATTTGGAATTTGCGGAGCTGTGTGAATTTGATACAATCCCAGTCCATGTCCAGAAAGATTACGCACAGGGCTAAATCCTTTTGCAGTTATTTCATCTTGAATAACACGTCCAATTTCACCCACTCTCATTCCTGGTGTGAAGAGTTTAGATGCTTTTGTAAGTGCAGCTTTACTTGCTGCTAAGAGTTCTTTATATTCACCAGATAAATTCACTGTTAACGCAGTATCACCGATATGACCATCAATATGAGCCCCCACATCAAGTTTTACCACATCATCTGAAGCAACAACCGTCTCATCTTGCTCGTCGCTGCACGCATGTGCTGCAACTGTATTAAGCGATATTTGTGCAGGAAACGCAATTCCTGCTCCTTTTTTAAGAATAAAATTCTCTACATCATTAAGTATATCTACAACGAGCGCGCCTTCTTTAATAAGGGATTTTCCGTAGTCTCTTGCCTGACCAGTAATTTTTCCTGCAAGTAGAAATTTCTCTTCTTCAAACATATCCTTCTTGCAAGACTCGTGCTTAATAAATATATATGGTAATGTTTATAAACAAAAAGTTCTAAAATCTTTTTAAAAGAGGTTATATATGGGATTATTCAAAAAGAACGCATCTAGCCGCCTTTACCATATGGAAATTGACGATGAAGGTATCGATCAACAAATTTGTACATTTATTGTAGATACTGAAAAAAAGATTGTTCAATTTAAAGAATACCTCAAAAATCCTTCTTTTAATGTTTCTGATGCAGATATTTTAAATTTACGAAAAAACATGACTGAAATTAAAGAAAATATAATTCATTTGCAAAATGATATTCTTACTATTAGTCAACTCAAGTTAAAAAACGCTGATTTTTTTATTATTAAAGACGACAAATTTTTCTCAGACAAAAAACAGCAGTTAGAAAAACTCAATATTCTTGTCCAAAAATTTATCACTATTCTTGAACAACATCCGTCAACAAATGATCTTCGTAATGAACTCATTAATCAAATGGTCATTGATTTAATGGAGATGCAAAAAACCATTGTTCAAATTCTTACCGATGATACGCAACTTAGAGAGATCTATAAACGAATAGAGAGTCTCTAAATAATAAGAGCACTCATTATTTACGAAAACATATAAACAAAACAGGCTTTCTTTAAAATCATGATTCCAAAGCACATTCAAAAACATTTAGACACTTTAGGTTTTGCTAATTTACGACCATCACAAGAAAAAGCAATTAAAGCGGGGTTGTTTAAAGATAATAATCTTTTAGTGTGCACACCAACAGCATCTGGAAAAACGCTTGTTGGAGAACTTGCAATTTTACATACAATCATCGATAAACATAAAAAAGGTATTTATGTCGTACCACTTAAAGCACTCGCAACAGAAAAATATAAAGAATTCACTAAAAAACACCCTCATCTTAAAATCGCTTTATCAAGTGGCGACTTAGATAGTGATGATAAATACTTAGCAGAGTATGATATTATTATTACTACTAGTGAAAAACTTGATTCACTCTTACGTCATCATGCGCCTTGGCTCGGACGTGTGGGCGTTGTTGTTATTGATGAAGTACATTTGCTTAATGATACCCATCGAGGTCCGACGCTTGAAATTGTTATTACTTTGCTTCGTCAAGAACTCAGTAATTTACAACTCATCGCTCTTTCTGCAACCATTGGTAATGCGGATGAATTAGCAACATGGCTTGATGCAAAACTAGTGCAAGATAAATGGCGTCCTGTTCGTCTTGATAAAGGTATTTTTTATAAAAATACTATTCATTTCGAAGATGCTAAAAAAGAAGAATAAAAAAAATAGTTGCCTTGCAGAAAAATAAGAAAAATTATTTCTTAATAAAAAAATTTATTTAAAGGTAAATGGTCCATACAACGTTGGCCTAGTCTCATTGTGAAAAAATCGGTACACAAAATAATCTTTCTTAGCAGCAAAAACACCAAGCGTATAATCAGTAAAACTTCCTGTTTGCACATCTCCAGGATATTTATGGTGAATATCATATTTTGCTCCAGAAAAAATGGGAACTGTGATATCTGGTTTATCCATCCACACAATTCTTCCTTCAAATACATATGCGGAATAATTACTAACAAGCATAGGATATAGTTCTGTTAGTTCAGGTGTTCTTGCAAATCGTTCTTTAATAGTTGGAACTAAAAAAACACCTATAATAACAATAATACCGAGCAGGTAAATGCTTGCAACAACAAACATATGATGTGCTTCATGTCGATTCATAGTTTATACCAACACCTCAAGGGCCAATTCATAAAGCAATTCTAACGTAGTTACTGTTTGTTTTGAGTGAAAGTTTGGCGTCCACGTAAGTTCTGCTAATGAATCACTAATAGTTAAAAGTGAAGTTATTACCACGCCCCGATATGCTGCAATAGTAAAAAGTGCTGCTATTTCCATTTCTACAGTAAGAACGCCTTGCTTTTGATATTTTTTTGCTTCCGCTATTGTTTCTCGGTAAGGCGTGTCAATTGTCCAGGAAATTCCTTTTTCATAAGGTATGTTTTTTTGCTGAAGTACATTCTCTAGTTTTGCTGTGAGCTGCGCATCTCCATATGCATACTTTGCTCTTTTAATATAATGATGCGATGTTCCTTCATCTCGTATTGCTTTATCACAAACAATAACAGAACCCAAGTCTAGATGTTTTTGTAAGGCACCAGATGTTCCCATCGTAATAAATCGTTTAGTTCCTAAAGCAATCAGTTCTTCCATAACTATTGCTGCTGCAGGAGCGCCAATACCAAATCGGCCAATAATGCCCACCTTATGTTTTGTTGCAGTAAATGAGTATAACTCACCTGCAAGACCTTCAATTTGTTTAACACGGTGTTGTTTAACGATATGTTTCATGAGCTTATTATTATAACAAATGATGATTGCCTCAGGCACACGACTTCGTACGAGTTTTTCTCCTCGAACATAAGCAATGTAATCAGAAGGGTTTATCATGGATGCTTGTTTATGTTTACCTTTAAAATTTGGAAATCCCACCTGCTCACCTCAGCTGTCGCGCGAGTATTGCTGCGCCAAGTAATCCAGCGTCTGCACTTATAGTATGTCGTTTGAATTGAACACCCGTATAACAAGTTGGCAACGCATATTTTTTCATAAGAGTTTTAAGTTTCGTATAGACTGGTTGTGGTAAGCGACTAACTCCCCCACCTAAAACAATAACATCTGGTTGCAGAATAGTCACAAGATTTCCTAATGTTTTTCCAAGATGTTCTATTGCGTTTTGCATCACGTCTTTTGCTTGTTTGTTTTTTGCAGTATAAATATCTGAAACGCTTCCTGCTTTATCTTTTGCAGTTGTATTATATTCTTTAAGCATGTATGCTCCACCTACAATCATTTCTTGTCGCACAAGTTTTTTTGTATGCGGATGCACAACAAGTGTTTGACCTATTTCTAATGGCTCTGTAACAATACTCCATTGTGATTTATTTTTCCGTTTAACTATACCAGCACCAAGTCCAGTTCCCCAAATAACACCCAATACTTTGCTTGCCTTTGGAAATCCCGTTATAGTTGCTTCTGCTAGTGCAAAACAATCGGCATCATTTGCAATAACAACGGGTAGCTCAAATTTTTTCTCAAGTCGATTTTTCAAATTAATTCCCTCTAGAAATGAGAGCGCGTTACCTGCAAAAAGTTGTTTACCATCAGGTCGTATAATTCCTGGGACTGAAATACCTATTGCTGTTATATTCTCTTTGCCTGCGAGAAGTCCTTGTATAAGAACATCAATTGTATTAAGTACATACGTTTTTCCTTTCTGTCTTCGCGTAGGTACAACTATACTTTTCAAGATTTTTTGTTGTGGCGAGACTATTGCTGCTTTAATCTTTGTCCCGCCAATATCTAAAGCTATAACCACCATATACCTTCTCTTAAGAAGGTGCCTTTTTTAAAGTTTTGCCAGTTCAACAGCATATATGTAATGGATATTGATACCACTCTCCAATAAAACTAAATAGTTTTAAAGAAAAAGAACAGGAAGTTCTTGTATGGCTAAAAAAAAGATTGTGAAACAAGATCATCACCATACCATCCCGTTATCAATTCTTCTTATTCCTTGTGCAATTATCATTATCAGTTTATTTCTTTTTATTGCAGGCCTTAAAGATTGGGCCTATATGACTATTGCTATTGCTATTATCATTGCAATTCTTATTCATCGTGAAGAAGAATAGAAAACTTATCAAGAACGAGGTTTTTTTCCTTCTCGTTCTATATCTCGAATAAGTTGTTTTATTCGTTGCACATCGCTTCTATTAGCTCGCCCTTGCTTATATTTATGAGTCAAGTCTTTTAATTCTGCTTGAAGGCCTTTAATATTGGTTTCTGTAAAGCCCCATATCATAATAACCAGCGCGCTAAAAACGATGCCGCCGAGTGCAAAAGCGTTTAGACTTAAGAGTTGGTTATAGATCCGGTGGTCAAAAAAACCATACAATGCCATAACAAGTGCGAGCATGGTCGCCACATTCTTTTTCGGAAATATCGAGCTAAGTACATGCGAGAAGAGATAATGCATAATTGCAAACATAACCATGAAAAGTGCAAGAAGAGGCATTCCATCAACAAATCCGTCAAAGAATCCTTCTATATCTCCATGAGTAATTGCTGAGACTGCATACAATAAACTAGAAAAATCATCACTCACTGTATGTTCTGGAAACTCACTTGGCGGCGTGATAAATACAATTGCACCAATTGCAAACAAAACAATTACTGCAAAAAAGATACGTACTGCATGTTTCTTATCTGGGTCTGCGACCACCATTTGCCTATGCTCACCTCCATAAATAAAGTAAAATTAAACCAACAAAAAAATAGAATAAAAAAAAATTAAGTTACTTGACTTGAATGCCTGCATTACGCGCCATCGTTCGTAACTCGGTTGCTTCAAGAGGACTTTTACCATGCACACGATTAATTAAGTCTTGTAATTCTTTCATATTAGTATCTATGTTTCCTTGTATTTTATATTTGCCTGAAGTAGTTCTCTCTTTTCTAAGATGGTTCTTATCTCCAAGAATTTCCGAAACCAATTTTTTACCTTTGTTCATATCAGATTCTGCAGCGTGTTCATCATGACGTATTGTTTTATCTTCTCGTCTTTCAACTCCTGCAAGTCGATGTACGAGTTGCTTCATTGCATGATCAAGTTGTAGTTTTCGTTGTGTTAATTGTTGTTCTTGCATAAGTAATTGTCTTACTTGTCTTGATTCTGCTGTTTCTGCATTAATAAGCTGCTCAATTGTGCCAACGTGTTGGAGTGCTAAAGAAGAGTTTCCTGCGTCAAGCGATTGAATAAGTTGAGTCACTTCTTGTTGTAATTGTTTTGTTTGAGTTAACTCCTTTCCTTCAAGGTCCCGTAAACTTCTAACAAGTTCTTCTCGTTGTTGATCAAGTTGTCTTGCTTGTTGTAAAAAGTCTTTTAGTTGCTGTTCAGCCGTAAGTATTTTAGTTCTTGCTGCATGTTCGCCCACTTTATGCTCATTAACTAATTGGTCTTTAATACGTGCTTCTAAATGTGCAACTTGCTCTGTTTCTTCACCGTCGAGTTTAATTTCTGAGAGGAACTCGTGCTCTAATTGATGTAATATTTTTTTTAATTTTTCTTCATCTGCAAAATCTTCTTTAACTAGTGTTGGCAGTGCTTGCGCACCTCGAGTTAAAGATCCTCGAAGTTGTTGCGCGTGTGCTTGATCAGTTGTTTGTGCTAGTTGACCAAGGAGTTGTCGCATTTTTGTGACAAGTTCTTGTAGATTTCGAATAGAACTGAGTTCATCATCAACAATATGTTCTGCTTTGTTAAGAGCTCCTGTTTCTCGCTTCTCTAGTTTTTCTTGAAGTGAAAGTTCATGATCTTCTTTTTTGAGATCTTTTCGAGCTGAAATCGCATCTGTATGTGCACCATGCATTTCAGCACTTGCATCATAATGGCTTTTTCTCATACGATTCACAAATATTACTACTGCAAAGACAACGAGTAAGATAAGTACTACAATAATAAAACTGCCTCCTACTAAGCTAGTAAGCATGTTATAAACAGCATCATTCACCATTCCAATAAGCGCTATTCCTACACCTATCCACGTTGCATATTTTTTATGTTCTGGACTTTTTAATATGGATATTTCAAGAATAACTTTCATTAAGAACATAATAATGAGAAATACGCCTACGGCAATCCCACCTATAAGTAGATTTTCGGCCATTGCGCCGAAATCGCCTTTGAAAAGAAAACCAACAGCTTTTCCAAGTGCTGTTAATGAATCAATTAATCCTTGTGCTACCATGAATAATTCCTCCTATGAACAGTATATTAATCAAATTCTGTTGTTTGAGCATTATAAAGGTTTCCAAAAAACACGCTACAGTCGAGTAATCAATTTAAATTTATAACTAAAAAGTAAGAAAAACAAAGAAATTCTTCTTCACAAAGATAATCTTTAAGAAATCGGTTTCATTTGCGTTGGGCATGACGTTAAAATTATTCTCCAACGGTGAGCAAGTACAAGAGCTTCAAAATCAAATCAAAGATGCACAGCGAGATGTAAAACACGTGTCCAGACATATCGCTGAGCAAAAAGAAGATGTTGATAAACTTATTAAGCAAGTCAAACAAATAGGAAACCTTCAAACAGAAATGCTTGCTAAAATGCAAGAAGCAACTGAACATCTCGTAATTGCTTCCAAAGATTTTGAAAAGGCAGCAACCAACATTTCACTTATTCGTCCTGCTCTTGAAAAAAAGATGATAGAAAATTTCTCATCAGCAATTGAGCAAGAACTCGCCAACACCACAAATAAAATTCACGCGCAAGCTGCAGGTTTTAACGCTGCAAAAGATGTCTTCAAAAATCATGCGAAAACATCAAGTGATGCACTTAAAGATATTAATAAACTTCATGACGCTATTAAAAACATTAAGGCTGCGGATTTTGAACTTGAAATGCACGCAAAGCGTCTTGAAACCAACGATCAAGAAAAACTTCGCCTCATGGCTAAAATTGATCAGCTCGAGCGCATGCTTGCTAAGATGAAAAGGAAATGAAAACATTCCCGTCATTGCATAAATGCAATAAAGCGAAAATAAAAAAATTTTCGCATATCAAAACAAGTTTGATAAAGAGGAAATGAAAACAGTTCCTGTCATCAAGCAAACCTTAATGAAAAAAAGTAAGAACTATCGCCTTTCCTGTCTTAAATAATCTCTACAGAAACACTTTTGCTTTACAACTAGTCATCAAAAAAACTATTTCTCATACTTTTTTTCTTGGGCAGCAATTTTCTTAATACTAGTAAGTACGGATCTATTACCATTCCAATCCAAGATTTCTTCAAGAACATCAACAAGCGTATCCACAGGAATAAGAGTTATTTTTTTAAGTTTATCAGCCTCAACAACTATATCTTGTATGTTGCTTCGAGGAACTATTACATTTGGAATGCCTGCATCAATTGCTGCTGCAACCTTTGCACTCACACCACCTACTGGCAACGTTCTTCCTCGAACACTCACACTTCCCGTTATTGCATAATTTTGTTTTATAGGTATTTTTTTAAACGCGGAAATAATTGCTGTTGCAACAGCAAGGCTTGCGCTATCTCCTTCTACACCTTCATAGGTCTGCAGGAATTGTACAAACACATCATAATTTTCTTTAATATCTTTTCCAAAATAATATTTTACTATTGCTGAAACATTTGTAATTGCTTCTTTTGCAATTTCTCCTAATTTTCCTGTTGCAACTATTTTAGAGGTTTTCCCGCCTTTTGTTACAACTGATTCTATTGGGAGAATTATTCCTGAAAGTGAACTTGGATCCCCCATAACAGCCAAACCATTGACTCGTCCAACACGCCTACCTTCTGTGATAATGACATCATAGTCTTTTTTATTTTCAATATATCTATCAGCTACTTGTTGTTCTAGTCCTCGCGCTAATTGTTTTGCTGCTTGAATGTGTTTTACATTTACTAACGAAGACTTGTCTTCTTGTGCTAAATCTCCAGCACTTCGAACTAGTCCGCCGAGTTCTCGAAGACGTAGTGTTAAATGACCTTTTCTACTTGCTCGCCGTTTTGCTTCTTCTACAATATAATCTACTGCTGGTTTTGAGAAATGAGGAATCTTGCCATCTTTTCTTACTTCTTGTGCTACAAATTGTGCAAGTTTATATCTGTTCTCAGGAGTATCTTTCATAATATCCTTCATATAAATTTCATAGCCATACCCTCTAATTCTGCTACGAAGAGCAGGATGTAAATCTCTGAGCCCATCAAAGTTTCCTGCGGCAATAAGTAAAAATTTGCAAGGTACAGGTTCTGTTCGAACCATAGCACCTGCACTTCGTTCACTTTGTCCAGTTATTGCAAATTTTCCTTCTTGAATTGCAGTGAGCAGTTCTTGTTGTGATGTTGGGTGTAGTGTTGCAATTTCATCAATGAATAAAACACCCATATGAGCTTTGTGAATCATACCACCTACGACTCGTTCGTGCGCGGGCGTTCCTAAACCTCCTGATTGAAATGGGTCATGAAGTACATCTCCTAAGAGTGCTCCTGCATGCGCTCCCGTTGCATCATAGAACGGTGCGCTTTTGTTATCAAAATTATCAACTACTAGTTTTGGAGGGGATATCTTTGAACCTGATCGTTTTCCCATATTCATCATTAGAACAATTGCTACAAGAAACGCAATACCTCCTAGAAATGTTGCTGCAAAGAGTATGTTTGCTGCTAAGACGCCATCAGTTTTCATATAATGATTACGAATTAACCACGGCGAAACTACAGCAATAAGTGCAAAAAAGAGAAACATTAAATTTTGTCCTTTAAAGGCGCTTTCACTTTCTGCTTTTGCTTTAGCAACTACTTCTCGTCCTTGTTTTGCAGACAAGGTTCTAATAAGTGGTTTATTTTCATCATTTGGATTTTTAAAAGAAAGAATATCAACTAATTTTTCTTTTGGTAAAAGTTCAGCAAGTGCAAGACCAAGTAAAGATTTCCCCGTACCTGGTTCTCCAATAAGTAGCACATGGCGTCGTTGCAGAGCAGCTTTTTTCATAACAGTTACTGCATGATCTTGCCCGATAACTTGATCAATTATTCTTGAAGAAACAGGAATGTCTTTTGTTGAATAAAATGAAGAAAAACTTTTTGAAGTCATCGGTTGTAAAGATGCTCTAGAAATCGTTTGAGAACTTTTCTTTCTCCCAGATACTTTCTTTTTAAGGGGTACCTTACTTGATTTTGTAGTTAATCGTCTGCTTGATTGCTTAGTCGCTCGTTTTGATAATGCTTTCTTCTGAGTTATCTTTTTTTTAGGCATACCTATTAACAAGAAGTTCTGCTTTATAAGCTTTATTAAGAAAAATCAGAAAAATTATTTTAAACCATGCTCTTTTGCTAGCAAAAGATACTGTGCTACCCAGATCATGCCTTCATCACTACTATACACTGCGCTCTTAAAGGGTTTTCCGTTTCCACCATATACTTCAAGAAAAGTTCCATAATCTTCAATGAGTCGTTTGTATTGTTCTAAATGCATATGTGCTTTATCTGCATCGATATCTCCTAAAATATCAATATAAGGTAATCCGCTCATGGGCCAGATTGATTGTGATTCCCAATTGCGCACCAAAAATTCAACAAAAATAGTTTTTCCTTTGGGATGACCTTCTGCAATATATTTTATAGGGAATGGTTTGTCTAAATTAAGTTTTTGCATCGCGTGAATAACTGATGTAAGTTTTGTTTTATCTTCAATAATTCCGTACCAAAAAGGGTAAATATTTGCATCAGCAGTAAGTGTTTTTGTGCTTCTGTCATCGTTAAAGTAAATTCCATTCCAAAATTGGTCAATAATTATTTCCGAATAATTAAATCGTTTGAATGGATTTTGTAGACCTAAATGTTCTGCTTCTCTACTAATAATGGCAGCCATGACTGTATCATAGCAAGATCCGTCTCGTTTATGATGATCGCGCATTCCACCAAAATGCATAAATCGTTTTATCTCGCCTGTAATTTGAAACGTTGCAGTTTTGTAAAATTTATCTAGTTCATATTGTAAAAAATCTTTATATGTTGCAATAAGTTCCTTATCATTAAGTATAGCAAGACTACGAAACATATGTGCTACGGAATCTGGCGAATAGACATTTGGAAAGTTTACTGGTTTTCCAGATGTAGCAATATACGTTGTTATACCTCCATGAGACATGTAGCAATTCATTGCATAATCAAGTGTTTTTCGTACTTTTTCTTTGTAACCTAATTCTAGCAAGGATTGTATTGCCATGCCAAAATCTCGTGCGTAAAAAACCGGATAATTACCAAGACTTGTTCTAAAATATTGCCCATTCCAAAGCGTATCAAGAATTTGTTTTCCTATTTGGTTTGCATTCCCCGTAAAAGAATAAAATCGCTTTCCTCGAACACGCAAATGTCGAAAAAACATTCGTCGTCCTTCTCGCAAATGATCATAAATAAGTATTCCCATATCACAAACCCACTATTTTTTAAAACATCATCCCTTAAAAAGCTTTGTAAAAAAAACTTTAAAAACAAACACAAACAACACAATAAAAGTCAAGATCAATTCCTTAAAGAAAAGCTATGAGCAAGCAGATAGTATTCTTTGCTGCGCAGACATTAAGAAAGGCTCTGTTTATTTTGATGCGTGAAATATGATTTATTTTTTTAGCAGCGCGCAACAGTACTTCGCCATTATTTACAATAAGAAACTATACAAAGCATAACAAAAAACAAAAAAACAATATTATTGTTGTTCTTTTGCCATTCGACGATATTTGCCGTATTTATCTTCAGGAGAAAATTTTGGCGGATGAGAAAATACTCGTTTACCACCACAACTACAGGTTTCAGCCAATCCATAAGAAAAGCATCGCTCACATTTCAGAATTGTTTTTGCCATGAAATCACACTCGCTCAAAAGTACAAATAGTTTCTTTACTAGTAACTGTTGTAACTTCTTCTTCAAGTTGCGCAATAACTGCTTCTGCTACTTTGTATTCGCGTGCTCGCACTTCAATTTTAAATTTTCCCGAACCTAAGAATTGAACATGAAGTAATTCGCTAATAGCAACTATTTTTTTCATAAAATTATTTACTAGTTCAGCACCGTTTTTAGCGTAACTTTCAATTGCGAGCTCACCTATAATTTCAACTTGTTTTTGTTTAATTCGTTCTCGCACAAATTTTTCAATGTCTTGAGAAAGTTTTGTATCAAGACCTGTATCTGAAAGTTTTGCTTCGTTTTCAACAACATCTTCAAATGCAGCATAAATTGTTTCATAATGTTCTAAGACTTTTTGTGCAACTGTTTTATAGAGTTCTTTGATATCTCCTTTGTGCAGTTGTATATATGATTGTAATATATTTTCTGCAATTGCTTGTTGTTTTCTCTCTTCAATTTTTGCTCGGCGTTGACTTTCATTAACCCGTCTAAGCGAGAGGTCAATATGGCCTCGCTCTTTATTTATTTTAAGAACTTTACAAATAATAACTTTTCCTTCTTTTACATAATCCCCAAGGTTTCTAATTCTTCCAGGACTTACTTCTGAAATGTGAATCATACCTTGTTTGCCTCTGTATTCATCAAGAGTTACAAAGACTGAGTGGAAATGAATCTTCGTTACCGTACAAAAAATGATGTCGCCTTCTTCCGGATAACCTGTTTTTTCAAATAACATGGTAAAAAATTTTATTCTAGTACTTCAAGTACTCGTGCTTTGACTCGCGTTTTGCCGCCTGTTGGTTCTGCTAATACTTTATCACAAACTAGACATTTTACTTCGCTTGCGCTTTTTCCAAAAACAATTTGTTCGTTTTTGCATTTCGGACAACGCACTTTAATAAATTTTGATGTAGGTTCTGTAGACATTTTTTGCTTACCTAATTGTTTATTTTCTTATAGTCGAGACTTTCAAGCCAAAACCGTTAAATCGTAGCCGAAAAGTTCAATTGCCTCAAAAAAGCATACACTGCCTCTGAGGATATAAGATATGTTCAAGAAACAGCCATTCCTTTATAAATTCTACCCTCAACAAGTTAAAAAAGAAGTTAGAAAAATTAAAGAAAAATATTAAGCGCTAAATAAGTTCCACTTTTTTTGCTCGAATACCGCCTGCTTGTACATGTTGTTTTTTGCACACGCTACATTCATACCGGAAATCAGTTTTTTTTGTAGTTTTTTTACCTGTTAATTTCCATTTAGCAATTGCAGGCTTAGAATAACGACCTAGACCACCTGCACCTCGACGTAAACCCCTCGCTCTTACTCGATGAGTTGAACCAACACTCATTGGATGAGTTTGGTTTCTAGCTCGACGTTTGGATTCTAAAACTTTGTGTTCTGTGTGTTTTTTGCACGTTGGACAATGTCGTTTAGTAACTTTAGGTACTTTCATCGTAGGCAGATGGAATTAGCTTTCCTTTTTAAAGGTATTGGTAAACTAAATACAACATAATGCCCTTTCTAGCTCGTTAGAAGCCTAGCAAAGACTAGTTAAAAACGAGAAATTTCTATGATAAGCAATTAAAAAGTTCTCGCCACTGCTAAAAATAATAGGGCGCGGTTGTTGCATCAAACAGTTATTTCTTCTATGCTAAAAAAATCTTCCGAGAGCCTTCCTATAATAGTCACTTCTTGCCCAATAATATCTTCAGATACTTCCGCGTCAATATAACCTGATGCTTCTGTTGCATACACCACCACAGTTCCTTCTTGTGTTGCTTGCACATCCAGAATCTCAACAACCATAGTAGTCAACAAATCCTCTTGCGGAGTTGATACTACTGGTTTTTGTACCAGTACAATAATTACTAAGCCAGCAAATCCAACTAGAGAAACAATAAGCGCCATACGCAATAATAGCTTTTCATCCATGATAAACCTTAAAAACCTCTAATTTAAAGGTTTTAGCCATTATTTTCCGAAAATTGTTCAAATAAATACTCTATCGTCATAAACTTTTTAAATCAGAACGATGAAAATTTCTTTTGAAATGATGTTTTGTCCAAAATGCGGAAGTTTGCTTAAAACCAAGCAGCAAAAAACAAAAACGGTTTTGTTTTGTAGTTGTGGTTATAGTAGTGATATGAAAAAAGAGAATGCTACTATCAAAGAAACAGTGCAAAACGAGGAAGAAGACATTCAGGTTGTTGAAAATGCTGATGTTCACCCATTAACTGATGCTGATTGTCCTAAGTGCGGTCATGATAAAGCGTTTTATTGGCTCAAACAAACACGAGCTGGCGACGAACCAGAAACCAAATTCTTTAGATGCGAAAAGTGTAAGCATACATGGAGAGATTATTCATAAGAATAGGCTCCAAAAATAAAAACGCATTTTTTGTCGGAATAAAACCCTTTCTCCGCATGAAAAGTGTAAGTAGGTATAAGAAACACCTAAAAATAATACCTATAAAAAAATATTAAAATAGTTCTAGAAATATTTTCGCTTGAGTTGTTCAAGTAATCGTTCAATTTTTTTACTCGCGTAAAGTTTATCTGCAAATAGTTGTAATTTTTCAAGCTCTTTATGTCGCGCTCGCAAGTCTCGACTCAGTTTCGAATATTGTTTTCCATAGAATTTTCCACGGACTTTTGCGATGTGATCATAACGTCGTCGTAACGCTGTCGATTGGTCTAAAAATCGTTCAAAAAGTAGTAAATAAATTAATTGTAAACGAACATTTTTTGTTTGTGCAATTGTTTCTTGTGTCAGCGTTAATAACAACATGTTTTTATCATATAATTTTAATATTGCATCAAATTTGGAAGGTAAATCGGTAAGTGTGTTATCAAGCCTATCAATAAATTTTGCTACAAGAACACTTTCATCACCACTTTCTAGTATATCTTCTACATAAAGTCGATAAGCATTATCTTTCAAATACAATGGTAAGTTAATTCCTTCTGGTAAATTGCCAAGAAGAGAAAATATTTTTTGTGGCACCACATCATCTTCATGATAAAAAGTTACTATTTTCTTTTTCATCGCAGCAAGCGAATCATAAGGAGCAAGTTCTTTTGCAATAACTTTGTACTGATTAGTTAGTAATTTAATTTGTAATCGAATGTCATTTGGAATTCTTTCAAGCATCGCTCTGATTTGCTGATATGTTTTTCCAAAGTCTTCAACAACATCGTGTGAAAGAACAATTCTTGTTGTTTGAGGAGGTAGTTGGAATGCTTGCGCCCAAATAAATGTTCGAAGAGAATGGACAAATGAAGGATTGCCACAACTTCGAAGTTTTCCGGACAAATTATACAGTTTTTGCAGTTTAATAACTTCATTTGCACAAAGTGGCGTACATACAGAAGCTAAATCTTCTTCAGTAAGTTCGTGTAAACTATTAACTTTCTCAACTAGAAAATAATATGGTTCAAGAAGTGCTACCGCATCTAAAAACAATTCAGCCATACGAGTTCAAGAGCGAAGAATAATTTAAATGTTTTGGATAAAACAATATACTAAGTGAAGCAATAGCATATTTTAAACAAACCCCAATCAGACATAACGTTTATAAAGAGAGTGTAACTTCTTAGCGTGTATGACTGACAAAATTAAACACGATTCAGCAACTAATACTGCTTTAACCAATGATATTGGTTCGACCAGTTTTCCTTGTCCTAACTGCGGTAAACAGATTATTTATAGAAGCCGAAAGTCTCGGGAAATTGTAGTAAAATACACCTGTCCTGAATGTGGTTTTGTAGGACCTAACTAGTTGAGGTGCTGAATAATGAGTAATGCAATTGTAACGTTTAAACTTATGCCAAAGTCTCCTGATACAGATGTAGAAAGCATCAAAGTTGCTGCTGAAAAGATTGCAAAGGAAGCTGGAGCAAAGGGCGATACCCAAACAAAAATTGAACCTTTAGCTTTTGGCTTAAAGCAAGTTCTGGTTATGGGCATGTATGAAATGAATGACAACGCTGATTTTGATAGCATCTGCGATAAGATGAAAGCAGAAATTGATGGCGTCACCCAGGCTGAAGTAGCTAACATGGATTTGGCATTAGGATAGAAAGCAATAAAAAATTCTTTTTATTTTTTACAACTCATTCTAAAGTACTTAATGCACAATTTTTTTCTGCATGAGCTGAGTTGATAATTTTTTAAGCATTGCTTTTGTTGCTCGCCAGTCCGCTTCAGTTATTTCTTGATCTTCATAAAGCTCTTTTGCAACAACTCGAGCAAGAGTTATCTCTTCTGCAATCGAATGTATCACCGTTCGTTTTTTTTCTGGAGAACTAATTTTTGTTACTCGCGAATTTGGTTTTGTTTTTTTTTGTCTGAAACGGTGAATACGATGAGCATTTTTTGTTTGTACGTGAGTAACAAGTCGCGGCTCTAGTTGACTAAGAACATGAGGTTGTTGCGCTGCGTGTACTAGTGATACAATTAATTGTTCTTTAAGAAGCGGTATCATTTAAAAAGTCCTTTCTTTTTTGGCGGTGGAGGTGGTGGAATAGTTGGTGGTTGCTGACCTGCATGAGGCATTGTTTGTAAAGGTGGCACGCCACCTGCGGGAGGTTGCATCGATGTTTGAGATTCAGGTTGTGTTGTAGCTTGAGTAAATGGTTGAGCTTGATTTGGTGTTAAGGGAGGTACAGTATTTGGAGAAGACTGCGATAAAAAATTGTTTTGATTAGGCGGCAAAGGATTTGTTATTGGCTCTTGAGATAATCCCATTGACGTAGAGGTTGATGGTGATTGTTGTGTCGCATCTGGCTGCAGAGAAGTTGTAGATGTGTTCGGTTGTACTTGGCCTTCCAACATTTTTGCAACAGATACAATTCCTTCCGCTATGCGCTCATTTTGTTTGGAAATAATTTTAAAATGGTCTTTAATGCTTGTTGATCGAAAATCTTGTTCTATTTCGTGGTTTGCTTGCGCAAAAAGAGCATGTAATGATTGGATAGCATGTTTTAAATCATTTATAGAAGCAATAAGGTCTCTGCTATCTTTACCATCTCCAAAAGGATTTTTTTTGAGTTTATCTACATCTCGTCGGAGTTGTTCCACTTCTTCATGCGGCAATAACTCGTATTCATCATCTTCGGGCATTAACACTACCTCTTTTTAAACTTCTTAAGGAAAGAACAGTATATAAAGATTATGTCTTCTCTTAAGAGTAACATCTGAACAAAAAGCTATTTAAAGAATGGCTCGTTCTATTCTATGCATGAGTCAACAAGATACTAACGCAAACGATTATCTTCTCGCAGAAGGAACCAAACGAGATCAAGGAAGAACCGCGCAAAGAATGAACATTCTTGCTGCAAAACTTGTAGCTGAAACTGTTCGAACAACACTCGGTCCACAAGGAATGGATAAAATGATTGTTAATTCACTTGGCGATGCAACTATTACTAATGATGGCGCAACCATTCTTAAGGAAATGAATATTGAGCATCCGACAGCTAAGATGATTGTTGAGATTGCTAAAACGCAAGAAGATGAAGTTGGTGATGGGACAACAACTGCAGTTGTACTTGCTGGCGAATTCTTAAAAAAAGCTGAAGAACTACTTGAGCAAGGTATTCATCCAACAGTTATTATCAAAGGATATCGTCAAGCTGCAAAAATAGCACAAAAAATATTACTTAATATGAGTGAGATGATTACCGAAAAAGATACAACAACACTTAATAAACTTGCCATGACTGCAATGACAGGCAAAGTTGCAGAAGGTGCAAAAGAACATCTTGCATCAATTGTTGTTAAAGCACTTCAAAAAATCAAAGAAGAAGAAGACATCAACATCGATAATGTAAAGCTTGAAAAAAAAGTAGGCAGTAGTGTTGAAGAAACAGAACTCATTGAAGGTGTTGTTATTGATAAAGAAAAAGTGCACGCGGGCATGCCAACATCTGTAAAAAATGCAAAGATTGCGCTTATTGATTCTCCTTTAGAAATGCGTAGAACTGAAACTGACGCACGTATTTCAATTACTGATCCTGATAAATTACAAGCATTTTTGGATATGGAAGAAAATATGCTTAAAAAAATAGTTGATACTATTACAAAAACTGGCGCAAGTGTCGTGTTTTGTCAAAAGGGTGTTGATGAGGTAGTACAGTATCTCCTTGCGCAACGCGGTATTTATACCTGTCGTCGAGTAAAAAAATCCGATATGAAAAATATTGCTCGAGCAACAGGAGGCAATATTATTAGTAATGTAAATGATTTACAAAAAGATCATCTTGGAAAGGCAGGTCTTGTTGAAGAAGTAAAAGTCGGCGATGAAGAAATGACCTTTGTTCGTGATTGCAAAAATCCTAAAGCAGTTACCATACTAGTAAGGGCAACAACAGAACATACTGCTGATGAAGTGAATCGCGCACTAGACGATGCATTAGGCAATGTTGCAAGCGCGCTTCGAGCACATCGTGTTGTTGGTGGCGCAGGCGCAACTGAAACAGAACTCACAAGAAACCTGCAGCATTTTGGACAAAAAGTATCAGGCAAAGAACAACTTGCAATTTTAGCATTCGCAAAAGCTATTGAGGTTATTCCTAAAACGCTTGCAGAAAATGCTGGTCTTGATGCTATTAATATTATTTCTGATCTTAATGCTGCTCACGATAAAGGAAAAAAATGGGCGGGCGTTAACGTGTTTAATGGTAAAATTATCGATGCCTTTAAAGAAGGTATTGTTGAACCACTTCCAATAAAGACACAGGCTATCGCAAGTGCTAGCGAAGTGGCTGTTTTAATTCTGCGCATTGATGATGTCATCGTTGCAGGAGTTCCAGAACAATCATCACGGGGCAATCCCGGTGAAGGCTTTGAATAAAGAAATAATAGCGCTCGTATTTAGTTAGATAAACTAAAGCACTAAAAAAATTATTTAATTATTTATTTTTTCAAAATCGATAATAAGTTCTGATTCTGCTGGTTTAAGCTGTCGTAGGTTTACTCCGGCCATGTTAAGCATTTTCTTTGCCGCAATAAAAATATCTACATCTGCATATTTATCACTAATATAAACGACTTCTTTAATTCCTTTTTGGATAATAAGTTTCGCACATTCATTACAAGGAGTAAGTGCCACATAAAGGGTTGCTCCTTGCAAATCTCGTGTCGCATTAAGAATCGCGTTTGCTTCGGCGTGAACTACATAAGGATATTTTGTATTAAGTAGATCACCTTGTCGTGCCCACGGCAATGCATCATTATCAATTCCTATCGGCCAACCATTATAGCCCGTTCCAATAATATGATTTTGCTTATCAACAATACAAGCACCAACTTGTGAACTAGGATCTTTACTGCGCATTGCTGAAAGCATAGCAACACCCATAAAATAATCATCCCAGGAAATATAATCGTTTCGTTTAGAAACAAATTCTTGTTTAGTTTTCTTTTGTTCTGAGCTCATTAAGCACCGCCTCAACTTGGTTTTCTAATTCTTCAATGGTTCCATTGTTTTGAAAAACATAATCTGCCATGCTAATGCATGCCGATAAGTTTTGTTTTGTTGGATCTGTTGATTGCATTTCTAATTCTTCTTGCTCGGTGAATTTTTGAAAGTCAACATCGTCTGATTGGACATCATTTCTTTGTTGTACTCGCTCAAAGCGTATTTTTCTATCAGCATCTATTGCAAAGAAAATAAAGTCTGGTTGCTCGCGCAATTTTTCTACTTCACCGACTGCTCGAAGACTTTCAATGACTGAGTCGCCACCTAGTTTTTGCGCTCGAAGAAAGAGTTCTTCAGCAACCCAGCTTGGCGAGTGTTTTGCGCGCATGTCGTTTGCAACTGCAACCATATTGTCTCGATTAATAGAAAGTCCTCGCTTCGTTATCTCTTCGTTAATGAGTGCTCGCGCAGAAAAATGATGAAATCCTTTCTTCCCCACCAAATACTCAACAATGGTTCCTTTCCCCGCTCCAAGTGTTCCTGTTATACCTATTATCATAATATTCCCCTCAACCCTGCTTTCAAAAAACTCTTGATATATAAAAATTATTATGAAAAAGAGGCGCCAACGCGTTAAAATTAGAAATTCACTGGTTGTCCCTTTTTTGAGAAAAAAAAGCGCCAACGCCCGGATTCGAACCGGGAATCCCAAAGGGACCGGCTGTTTTGGTCGAAGACCTAAAGCTTCGAAAACATCAAGTTTTCGACTCTCAAGGCCGGCGCAATACCGGGTTATGCGACGTTGGCATAAATAGAATTACTCTGGAGAGTAAACCGGGCTTTTTAAAGACTGCGTTTTAGAAATCGTTAGCCCCACAAAAACAAATCTTTATATATAAGTGGGGGCTAATTAATATTTCAGTATAGAAAATGGTATATCTACGCACTAAAACGGTCAAAGGAGTTCCTTACTACTATCTTATACAGAGTGTTAGAAAGAATGGCAAGACCAAGAAGATAGAGAAATATATTGGTAGACAAGAGCCTAGTGAACACGAGCTTGAAACACTTAAGCTCGATTTTCTAGCTCACTTGCAAAGTAAAGAATGGATATGTATAGATAAAGAGACCTTTGAACTTATTGAGAAAATTAGAAGCTATAAGCCAGAACTTAAAGACGAGCAACTCATGGATTTCTGTATTAATTTCACCTATAACACAAACGCAATTGAGGGAAACAAGCTCACTCCTGAAGAAACTAAAGATTTATTCCACAAAGACGTTCCTTCAGAAAAGCCTTTCAAAGATCATATTGAAAGTTTCGCGCATTGGAGAGTATTCATGAATATGAGTACCGTTAAAAAACCATTAACAAAAGAACTTATCTTGCACTGGCACAAGGAATTATTTAAACAAGCTAAACCAAGTATCGCAGGTAAATTTCGTAAAGCTAATGTTCGCGTTGCAGGCTATAAAGCAGCTCACTATTTAGATGTTCCCTATCTTATTGACGAATTCATTGAATGGTTCAAAGAACATCGTAATAAAATGCATCCTGTTGAGCTTGCTGCAATGACACATCTTAAATTTGTAAAAATCCATCCTTTTCTTGATGGTAATGGACGGATTGCGCGATTGCTGCTTAATTATGTACTAAACAGAAGCAATTATCCTATGATGACTATTGAATATAAAAATAGAGAATCTTATTACACTGCACTTGATAAATTCGATGAAACTCAAGAAGAAGAAGTGTTTGTAAAGTATATTGTTGAGAGTTTCCTTCGTGAACACGCATCCGCTGAGTAAAGATAGAAATAAAATAGAATGCAGAATTCTTACAGAAAAAGAAAGAAAAAAAATAATTTATTCTACTATGGGCAATCCCATTCCAGAATTTCTTGTTGCTTCAAGTATAGGAAGGTTTGCTTCTGTTGGAACATAGATAACTTCACTATTTCCATCATTTAATCCTTGCACCCATAAATACTGAATGTATTGCGAAGAAATAGAACCCGAAATAATTCTGTTTGCTTCAGCAACTCCTTTTGCTCGAGCAACTTCAATTTCCGCATCTTTTGTTGCAGAAATAAGTTCAAATTCTTTTCGTTGTGATTCTTGTTCTTTCTCGAGTTTAAGCTCAATTGCTTGCGTTACTTTTTGAGGTAGTTTAATATCTCTTAAAAGCACATCTTCAATAAGTATACCTCTAACACTTAATTTTTCAACTAAATTAGTTTGCACTTGTAATGCTACTTCTTTACGTCCTTCTTGAGAGTAAATAGTTTTTGCTTCATAGCCTGAAACCGTATCTCGTATTTCATTTCGAATATAGGGAATAATTAATGTTTCTTTAAAATCTTTATTTACCGATTTTCGAAGTTCAGCAACCTCTGCATTTTGCAAGCGATAAAGAACACTCACGTCCAACGTAATAATCAACCCTTCGGAGGACGGAACCATAGACGTTTCTTTTATTTCTTGAGTTTTTACATCATAAATTTCAAGGGATTGAATAATAGGAATAATTAAAGTAAGTCCCGTATCTACTTCTTCATCTGCTATATGGCCGAGTGTTTTTTTCACACCTACTTGACCATCATCTACAACTTTTATACTTGCAAAAAGAATAATAATTACCACTATAACTACAATAATAGAAACTATTCTGCTTTTTGAAGGTTCACTCTTCAAATCATTCACATGTCTCATAAGAAAGGCATATATGCTCAGCTATAAAAACATTGGGATTATAAGAATGAATACTTATAAGTTAAAGAAAAATAAACCAAAAAAATTATTTGTTTTTCTTGTTTTTAGTTCCAAAATACTTAGCAACTAGACCTCCAACAACACCACAAGCAGCTCCAAGTAATCCACTCACAATCGGTGCTGAAATTAAACTGGTAAATGATAAGTATTTCATCATGTCAATTTGTGATGCGCTTAGCGTAACTCCTTTTGCTGCAGCTTGATTAACAATCACTTGACTCATTGCAGGCAAGGTGAATAACAAGATAAGGGAGACTACTGCACTGATAAACCCTATACTTACACCCGTTAATGCGCCAGACCACGTCGCGTGACCTAACGTTGCATCTTTTGCATCTTCATATAAAGTAAATCCTGCAAAGCCAAAGAGAAGTACTTGCACAATTATTCCTACTAAAGGGGTAAAAATTGACTGATACGTTGCAAAATCAACGAATGCTAGAATAGAACCTAATACAGTCCATCCCAACATAATAAAAAATGGTAGTTTAAAATAATCCCAATAATAGGAAACTGGTTTTTCAGCAAATAACATAGTTCATTAACCTCCAAAAAATTACATCCAAGCTTTTTTTCTAAAATATCTAATCATGGCAATAGCTACAATAACCATTACGCCCAAAGTCGCAAAATAACCATAATGCCAACCAAGTTCTGGCATGAAATTAAAATTCATTCCATAAAGTCCTGCAACAAATGTTAAAGGAATGAAAATAGTTGCAATTATTGTTAATACTTTCATGACTTCATTCATCTTGTTAGAAACGCCCGTCATATACATATCAACTAGACTACTTGACATTTCTCTAAAGTTTTCTGTAGTATCTATTACTTGTATGGTATGATCGTAAAGGTCTCGAATATACATAGCTGTCGATTTATCTATTAACTTAGATTCGCTTTTGTGAAATTGACTAACAACTTCTCGAAGCGGCCAAACTGCTCGTCGTATTTTTACAAGCTCACGCCGCAGATGATGTACTTTTTCAAAGACTGCTTGTGTAGGTTCTTTTAGAATTTCAGTTTCTAATTCTTCAATTCGTTGACCTAAGAGTTCTAAGACATAAAAATAATGATCAATTACTAAATCCATAATTGCGTAAGCTAAATAATCCGTTCCTCGAGAACGTATACGCCATTTTGTGCCTCGTATTCGCTCACGTATGGGATCAAAAATATCTTTTTCAGTTTCTTGAAAAGTAAGAACATAATCGTTTCCAAGAACCATACTTATTTGTTCAAACTCCAGTGTAGAATCATTATTGACATGGACGAGGTGAAAAACAAAGAAAATAGATTCTTCGTCAATTTCCATCTTTGGACGTTGATTTGTATTTACAATATCTTCTTGTACTAATGGATGAATATTAAATTGGTCACAAACTGAAGAAATTAATTCTGTATCATGTACACCAGTTACATTAACCCAGGCAACTAAATTTGGCTTAATAAAATTCTTAAGTTCTGCATGATTATCTATTATCTGTTCAGCGAAGTCATCTTTATTATAATCGAAGAGTTTTATTTTTATTTTCTCAGTTGTCTTTTTACCTGTATACTGAAGTGTTCCAGGAGCAAGACCTATCTTTTGTTGTGTTTTAGAAAATAATTTCATCGTCGCGACTTCCGTTTCGGTTTATCTTTTCGAACATAAACTGTTCGGTGAGGGAAAGGAATTTCTATTCCTTCTTTATCATAAAGTAATTTGATGTCTCGATAAATATCACATCCTAGTTCAAATGCATCAGATGCGTTCTTTGTCCATACCCACGCTTTAAGGTCGACTGATGAGTCGCCAAGACCAATAACTTTAACACTTACTTTTGGTTTTTTGTTCTTTTTATCGGCCGGAGTTCTATAATCAATACATAAAGGATGCTTCTGCGCTAGTTGTTGTAATAGCTTCATAGCTTTTTCTAAGTCAGAATTATAACTAATACCTACAACAATATGTTTGCATATTTTTTCATCAACAAGATTCCTATTTTCAATGACTTCCTCGCTGATGATGGTGTTTGGCACAACTATTCGTTTATTTTCAAAATTTTTAATAACGGTGTGTCGAAGTGTAATGTCTTCAACAATACCTAAGTTGGTTCCTACTTGAATAGTATCTCCTACGCGAAATGGTTTAAAAATTGCAATAAAAATACCACTCACAATATTTGCAAATGCTGCTTGTGATGCAAAGCCAATAACTACTGCAAAAATTCCAGCTCCAGCAAGAAGACTAATAGCAAGTTTTTGAAATGAAGGTATGGTATACACTGCAATGCCAAATCCTACAAGGTAAATAGCGCCACTGACGAAATGTCGCATGAAGGCAAAATGAGTTTTATCTACTTTGATATATTTTGCAGATTTATTCATATAACGTCTAAGCACTGCACTTACAATCTTAGCGACAATAAATGTACAAAGAATAATAAACAAAGCCAAAATAGGTCTAAAAAAAGCCAACCCCACTATTTGTTCATATGTCAGTCCAAAAATCATTAACCGTCCTCTCCAAACAAATTAGAGCAAACGAGGTTTATAAAGATTCCGTAGAAACAAGTTTATATAGTGAAATATAGTTTTGCAACATAAAGATGAAGAAAGGAATCAGGTCCGATCAAAACAACCGTAAAGTCTTAACATCTAAAAAACTATATGATACGGTGGCAACAGAATTGCCTACGGGCAGAATATTAGAGCTCTCTAAATCCTACGTTACATTACAAGTATTCAGCGACAAGGGCTTTATCAAAACAAAAACGGATTACAAATGTCCTTATTGCAATAACAAAGAAATAACAGAAGAACACACAAAAACGCAAGAGCAAGAAGAAAAAATAATCATCGATGTATTCTGTAAACAATGTAAGCAACTCCTCATCTCAGAAACCCTCACAAAGAATGAGTTATAAAAGCGAGTTATAATATCAACAGATGAAAGAATAAATTACTTTATTTGCTTATGTTTCTTGAAATGGATTTCTTTAGCATTTTTTGAAGTGACAACATTTTGCCCTAATCGTTTCTCAATTCTATCTTTTGCGACTTTAGCAGTTTCCCCGCCTTCTTTTGCAATAGATTTACTCTCATCAAATGTTGTTGGATCTTCTTTTTCAGAGATTTCTTTTGTTGTTACTTCTGCCAACATATTAAGAACAAGTTCTAGATTAGTCATATTATCTCGAAGATTTTCTTTTTTTAAATTTTTGAGCTGTTTGTATTCTTTAACTGTCTTTCCTGACCAAGCCTTAGTGATTTCATTTGTTAAAATAGCAAAATCTGATTGTTTATCAATTCCCACTCTAGACCATTCATCTGTTAATTCTTTACGAACCTCAATTGTCTTGAGTCGCTGATTAATCCACTCTTTAGAGTAACCTTTATTAAGATAAGTTTGCATTGCCCAGTTAATTGCTAATTCAGGATCCGCTGTTTCATTAATTCGTTCATTACCCACTTTTGCAAGCCATATTTTGAAAGGCTCGGCTTTTTTAGAAGGAATAGACTGAATAAGACGAAGTAATTGCTGCGTATTAGCAACATCAGTAAGTCTTTGTTTACCATCTGGAGCAAGTAATTTCAACCGGTGACAATTTGTCACCGTTTCATTTCCTTCTTCTCGAAGACGCTGAGAGAGCTTATTCCAGTATTTTCTTGCTGTTTGAAAATCATTATCTGTTAAAACTGCAACAACATCAACAATAGAGAAATACCACTCTTCTTCATCAGAATTCCATTCGGCGCGAATTTTATGTGATTCAAAGAGCTTAATAGCAGTTTTTTCATCCATAATAAATATTATTTATCAGAACTTTATATAGCTTATGAGAATTTGGCCAGTGAAAACAAAAAAACGCATATAGCACACAATTAAATAGAAACAAGCCCCCTCCGAAGAGAAAGCCCCCAAGCTAAGCCCCTTACAAGTTAAAAGCCCCTAATTCTAAAGGTTCTCTAAGAAGCGTATAAGGAAGAGTAGCTTATAAAGCTAGCACTATTATTTTGCTAGTTCAGTCTCATCAAATGTGTTCCAATGATCCTCATTTGTAAAGAACTCGTCAGGTAAATTAACCAACTTAATCTCCTTATTTGTAATACTATCAAAAATCTTAAAGATGCCTTTAGTCAAATTAAGTTTAACAACGTGGTGGTTAACACCTATTCCATCTCTATTCTCCTCAGCTTTTGGACAAATACAAGTCAAATTAACAATTCCATTTGGCTTGTAAACATAAGATTGATCTGGATGCATATGACCATGAAAAAATAACACTTCTTGCTTTGCTTGCTTTGCTAAGACATCAAGAACATCATAGATAAAAGTATAATAAGGTTTTTTTGCAAGCTTCATAGGTGGACAATGACTAAAAACAATTATTTTTTTTTCTTTATTAACTTCAGCCAAGAACTGAAGGTTGTATGGTTTTCTACTAAAAGGAATGAGTACTAACACCACATGATTTTTTTCAATAATCTCAAGTTCTCGAATAAAATGAAATTTTTCATTCATTTGCTCATCTAAAAACGTTTTACATTCTGGAAAAAATTCGAGCATGGCTAAATCTGAATTTCCTTGAATAATACTAATAAGTTTACCAGATGCGACAATATTATTTATTTGCGCAATCCAAGAAGAAATATTCAGTTGTTTAAACCATGCAACAATCTCAGGAGATACAACATCGCCTTTCGAAAAATGTCTCCAAGCTAAACGATAGTTACTCATGTTGTTTCCTTCAAAGATAGTGTGGTCAGTAGCCGCACCAATATCACCAAGAGAGAGAATATTATCATACTTTAGAAGAATTCTTTGAAGACTCTCTACATTATGCGTGTCGCCCACAATATGCAAATAGTCTTCATCCATCATTAACTATTTAATATAGGGTGAAATATAAAAAACCATACTACAATCTATAGAAATAATTTTAAACATTTATAAATAAATCCTTGTTTTAACCACTATATAATGCTAACAAAAAGTAAGATTTATAACCACGCACTCATTCTTAACAAGCATGGAATCAGTAAATAAAGTTCACCTTTACATGCTTGAAAGAAGAAATGGCGACACAAAGAAGTTCAAAATCATTCATCCTTTTGATGGACGTGTGGACCCACTTCAACCACAATTTTTACAAGATGTAGGTAGACAACTTGCAACTAAACTGAATACAACTAAGATTGATTATATTGTTGGTTTTGCAGAAGGAGGATTACTTCCAGCATACGGCGTATCTCAAGCAACCAATATACCAATGATAGGCTCATATCGTGTACGATTAAAACATGAAAATGAAATCACATTTATTGAACCTCATTCTGAGAGAGCAAATCACTACATATATGGTTTGAAAAAAAACGACAACATCATTATCGTGGAAGATGAAATAACAACAGGATCAACTCTTGTTAATGCAATAACTGAATTTGAAAGACTGGGTGTTAATGTTATTGATATTGGAACATATATAGTGGCATCAACAAAAGAAAGTGCTAAGAATATCAATACACTAGCAAAAAAAGGATACAGTATAAAATATTTATATGATGAAAATGATTTCAACTGAATTATTTAATGAAGCATTTTACAATCCTCAAATTCAGAAATTCTCAGCAACTATTGAGAATAAAAAAGATTTTTTTCAACAAAGAATTAATGAGGATATAATAGATATAAATATATTACAATATTTTGATGCTGAAACAAAAAATTATATTTCCGGATCTAGAGTCTTTCACCTAGTAACTAAAGAAGGCGAGTATAAAGCTAGATTATGTGCAAATAAAGTGGAAGCAAAGAAACTTGCAAACAGAAATATAGAAGTTGAAAAAACATTAGATAATAAAGCAAAACTTCTCAAGCTAGAAGACAATGTAGTATTATTTGAATTTCTGCAAGGAAAGAATTTAACAGCTAGTGATGCAACAAAACACCTCGAAGAAATAGCACAACTCCAAATAATGCTCAACAAACAGAAATATGGCTCGCTAACTTCAGTTCTAGAAAAAAATGTAACTCAACTCATTAAAGAGTCAATAAGTACTGTAGAGCAAATAGATAAAAGAATATATCAAAAACTACTGGCAACAGTAAACACCTTTCCTCAACTTATTCCTGTTTTAGATCATCAAGATTTTGGAATCCATAATTTAATTTCAGATGAAGATAAAATTTACTTAATCGATGAAGAAGCATTTGGTATTCTTCCTTTAGGCTATGCAATTGTTCGCGCTACTATGGAGCGTCCTGCGTATGGACTGGGACATATCAATTCATTTGAAGAATATATAAAATATCATCCACAAGAAACACAAAAATACGTGAAAGAAAATAAAAAGTTCTTTTTTGCACTTCACACCCTGCGTAATTGTAAACGCAGATTTGATGTGGGAAATAGTGTTGGAGTAAAAAAACTATTAAAGGAGTTTGACCAATATGACATTTGTTAATAAAATAATATCTAGTTTTGAGCATCTAGCAACAGGAGACGCTCTAGGAAAAATATGTTCAAAATATACGACTGATGAAGTTATAGAAATATATGGTCATAAAATAACTGGACTTAAACAACCAGTTCGACGAACAAGTATACAAACATGGAATTATGGTGCAATAACAGATGACACTATATTAACAAAACTAGTAATGGATTCATTAATTAAAAATAAAGAGTTCGATAGAAAAGATTTTGCTGCAGATCTTATGATATGCGATCCAAAAGGTGGCACTCAAATTAAAAAATTCAAATCAAGCAATAATCTAGAATATGTGGCGCTTGATGGAGAAACAAACGGAGGAGCTATACGTACTCTTGGTTTAGCAGTTATTCATGATAATGCAAATAAATTAACAAAAGATGTAATTAAACTGACAACACTCACGCATGGCACTCTCGAATCAATTTCTGCAACATTACTTACTGCATATGCACAACAAGCAGCCTTACGAGACATTGCAAACATAAATGAATACATGTTAGATACGCTGCAAACATATTTTCCTGAAGGTAAACATACTAAGGTAATAGATAATTTTCATCTCGCCACGAAAATATTCAGCGAGCATAACTCTGCAGATATGTTAGACGAAATGATTGGGTTTACAAAATATGCTTGGACTTCGGTTCCTTGCGCAATAGCTACAGGTATTTTAGCAAATAATACCTATGATGAATTTATTAATATCATTCACAGAAATCAACCAAATAGAGATTTAGATACTATGGCATCAATAGCAGGTAGCATTATGGGTGCAAGAAAAACTAATGAAAAAGTAAAAAAAATATCTACTGAGATTGGACTAGCTAACAATATTGATTTCATCTATTATGGAAAAGAATTAAAAAAACTTAGAGATAAGTATGCAAAATGAAATTAGTAGTATTTGATTTATGGCAGACATTACTAGACATGCCATCAAATTGGAATGGATTCACATTTCTTAAACATCGTTACGATATTGATAAAGAATTTTGGAGAAATAAAGTTAAACCACTATACCTTTGTCAAGAACTCAAGTCATCTGAAGAATTTATCACTCAATTTCTTCAAACAACAAAGATTTCAGCTGATAAAGAAAAACTTTCTCAAGAACAAATAGAAATAATTACTAAAGAACATCAAGAATCAAAACTCTTTCCAGATGCAATTAAAGCAATTAAACTTGTTAAAGAAAAAGGATATATGTCTGGAATATTATCTAACCAGACAAGCTTATATCATGAAATATATGAAAAAACATTACTTCCTGAATATATTGATTTGGGAGTTTTCTCGCATCAAATAGGTTATAAAAAACCCGATGTACATAGTTACAAATACATAAGCAAACTATCAGGCATTCCATTTACAGATATTATTATGATTGGTGATGGAAAAGTAAATGACTATCTTGCGCCAAAATTAATAGGTATAAATGCTCATCAAATAAATAGAACAGATGATAATTCCCTTTACGATTTAGTGAAAACCATTCTAAATAATGAATAAAACAACAGTAATAAAAATACTGCAACTCAATCAAGTAAACAAATCAACAGGTGCTTTTATTACTCCGGTTAAACCAAGTATGATTATGAGAAGAGTATACAAAAACGCAATAATAATATCTCTACGAAACTCTTTTCTACCTGAAGGAGAGTTTAATATTTTCTTAAAGCCACGGTGCATTAAATAAAATCCCAAGATATTTGTTAGTAAATAACCCACTACAAAAGAAGGAATAAAGAGTTTTTTACTTATTAGCGAAAAAGGTAATGAAAAGACATAAGCTAAAGGTATATTAACAAATAAATCATTCCACCAAGATAAAGGAGATAATGCAAAACCAACTATAACTACAAAGCCATGCCAACCATGTTTCATGAGTTTCTTAAAACTATATTTACCCTGAATTTTTTCCCGCATAAAAAAGACTTTGAAGAAATGAAAATTTAAATCTTTCGAACATAATGAATCGTTCTTTTTAAACAAATAATACATCAGCTGGATTCAATAGATAGAATAAACAAAACAGTAAACCCGCCCACGACATAAAGTAACCAGAAAACCTGACCACTGTATATCAGATAAAAGCCCCCTCCGAGAGTTGAACTCGGGACCTTCCGCTTTCTTGAAAAACAGAATTCTTCTGTTTTTGGTTACGAGGCGGATGCACTAGCCACTATGCTAAGGAGGCAGAATAATTATAATTGGGCTTTAAGATCGCTGTGTTCTTTTTGACAAGCATTGCAAACGTGTTTTTTCTTACCATTTACTGTGATAATTGTTCCTACTAGTTTTCCTAGGAAGGTTGTTTGTACTTTTTGCCCGCAAATATCGCATTTTGCCATTGTTAGGTTGCAGAAACACGCCTTTTATTTATAAAGGTTGCCGAGAAAAAAAACAAAATACTACTTATCGATGAAAACATTTATATACCCCTTTCTAATTAGATATTCCCATGAAGAAAACAAGATTATTCATCAATTATCTTACATTTATTGTGTTGTTTTTAAGTTTACTTATTCAATCCAGTGGACTTGTTCAAGCTGGTAAATTCGCCTTGCTTATTTTAAATGCCTATTTCTTGTACAGGGCAACTACTGTTCCAGGTAAGCAAAAGACAATGCATAAGTTCAATTATTTATTTATTGCAGCTACAATTATTTTTGTTGTGTATGCAACAACGTATCGCGCTGCATTGTATCCTAATCTTATTTTAGAATTTGTTATTGGTTCGCTTATTGGTTTGATGTTAAGTATTTGGTATGTTCAGCCAAAAAAAGGTCGTGTTGAAAAACAACTTCGACTTGACAACCATCAAGAACCACCTGTTGTTCGTGTTGAGCGAAAGCCTGTTGTTGTAAATAAGACAGTGACAAAGAAAGCAACACCAAAAAAAGCTGTTAAAAAGAAAACAACAAAAAAAGCAACTAAAAAGGCAACAAAAAAAGCTACCACTAAGCCTCGCACTAACAAAAAGACCGCTAAAAAAACAACAAAGAAAACAGCAACAAAAACAGCTAAAAAGGCAACAAAAAAAGCTACCACTAAGCCTCGCACTAACAAAAAGACCGCT